>RGUK01000100.1 GCA_010027825.1 bacterium | reverse complement strand
TTACTTAATACCCATCTATTATTATTAGTTTGATAAACGTATTCAAAATGTCAGAGAAGAAAAAGAACTCTACGAGGTACGTGCGGGTCTTGGTGACACGCGCCTGAAGGTTGGCCTTAATACGCTCAATATGACTAGTTTTCAGAATGATTTGGGGTTTGAGGTTATAGTGCCAACCAGTCGGTTGACGCAATCGGACAAGATGGCTCGTGGGATCGCGCAAGTTTCGTTTAACCCTAACAACAATGATGAACTGAAGGAAAAGGCGCTAGCATCATTGCGTGCGGTGCGTGATTATCTGCTTACCCCTCGCCTAGGTAACGGTGGGCATTTCGGGTTGGGTTGTTATGCAGAGCAAAAGATTGGCTTGTTTCATAATTTTGCTCAGCTGTGGATTCGTGCTTCGTACGATATTTTCCTACAAAACGAAGAGGGACGCTCTTTCATTTTTCGTCCGACGCAAACGGCGGCTGATATGGCATTACTGTTGATTGGAACAAGCGCTGGCGCAGTGCTTGGGGGTACGATTTTTATGCTCAACGCGAGGAGTGGATCAAGCGGATTCATAATGCAAGTGTCGACTTGCGTGATCTGGTAGCTGAAATTGCGCAAGCTCCAAGTGTGTATCAACATAAACTTTTTTCAGAAACGTTATACCATACTAAAAGTGGCCGCTCTGATATCGGCATTGGGTATGGCGGTGATGTTACTGTATCAAGCAAGCGGATTGGCCAGGTGGTCTGCTTATTTGAAATGCGCAATCACGTTCTAGCTGCTGGCGCTTGCCTATTGTTTAGGAGATTAATCATGATGATGTGTTCTAATAAAACTATGCGTGTAGTTGTTAGTTTGTCGATGGTTGCTAGTTTTGCCATGCATAGTAGTCATGCAGAAGAGCCTGTGCATGGGCATGCCCATCAGGGTGCAAAACAAAAAGCGATGCAGCTGCAGCATGAAAACATAAGAATGATTGCTGCGTTCTTCAATGAAAACCCTACCGTGATGCTTTCAATTCACAAAGCGCGCATCCAGGCGATGAAAATCATGCATGAAATGCCACAACTGGAAGACAAGGCTCCTGTTATTGCAGATAGGCTTGCCCGCGTCTTGACCCCAGTGCAGACTTTTCTGGGTGGCAATGCAAGCATGATGCGTCCTACCATGGAACCGCTGCTGCTCGAAAGTTTTGGGGCTGTTCACTGCGCCTCTAGCCCGGTTTGGCAAATGTTGGCGGCGCAAGGTAGCTGTACTGAGTTCCTGAATAAGAATGTTACCACCAAGGCGCAATTGCAGTCTTTCTGCTCCGATTTTATTAAATTCTTCGGTGATCTTGAGAATAGCTTGCCTGAGGGTACTAAGAACATTATTGCTGCCAAGAAGCAAGAGCTGATTCAAAAAGCTAAGCAAGGGCGGTAATAAACCAGCGTTATGGATGGATTGACAGAGCTTACAGGAACTATTGAGCGCGTCATTTTTAAAAGCCCGGATACTGGTTTTACCGTATTTGCCCTTAAGGTGAATGCGCATGAAACGATTATTATTAAAGGGATGACCGGTCAGTTGCACCAGGGTTCGCAGGTCGTGGTCAAAGGCACCTGGGGTATGCACCCAAAGTTTGGTAAGCAGCTGGAAGCGGTTGAATGTGTTGCTCATTTGCCAACCACCCGTGACGGGGTTCTAAAATATTTGTCTTCAGGGCTTATCCGGGGGATAGGCCCGTCTTTTGCCGAGCGCTTAGTAAACGCGTTTGGCGATCGCACTTTGGATGTTATCGATAAAGATCCGGAGCGCCTCTTGCGTGTAGAGGGGGTAGGCCCTAAGCGACTGGAGGCTATTGTTCAAGCCTGGCAAGAGCAAAAAGAGGTAGCGCGCGTTATGCTTTTTTGCGATCCAAGGACGTCTCTCCCGCGTACGCCGCTAAGATCTACAAGGCTTATGGCAATGCTTCCGTGGAAAAGATGCAAGAAAACCCGTACCGCCTGGTCGATGATATATGGGGCATAGGTTTCAAGATTGCCGACCAAATCGCCCTTAAGCTCGGTTTGGAGCGATATTCCATGCCACGCGTCAAGGCTGGCGCGTTGCACGTTATTGCTCAAGCAACAGAAGGCGGGCATTTGTATGCAAAAGTTCCTGAGCTTAAGAAAAAGGCCTGCGAACTTTTGGAGCTTGATGACCAGCATGCTGATTTGCTTAAGCAAGCACTGCATGAGCTTTATACAGCTGACAAAATAAAGCTTCTTTCCTATCAAAATGAACATTTCATCACCTTGCCACAGTATTATCATTCAGAACGGGGCATCGCTCAGCGTATTTTACGTTTGAAGGAGTACCCAAGCAGGCTGCTGCATGTGGATGTACAGGGAGTGTATGCCAGACTTCGTGCTGGCAGTGGATCTCTTGCACTGAATGATGACCAGCAACGCGGCGTGCTTTCTGCATTCCAGAACAAGGTTTCTGTTATCACTGGTGGACCGGGGACAGGGAAGACCACGTTGGTTAAATGCCTCATCCAGTTGCTTGAGCAGGAACGCGTGCGCTTTAAGCTGGCAGCGCCTACCGGCCGTGCGGCTAAGCGTATGTTTGAAAGCACGGGGAAACACACCGAGACCCTGCACCGCTTGCTAGAATTTGGGCAAGGGGGAGCTGGCTTTGCGCGTAATGAGCAGAATGCCTTGGAGCTTGATATTCTTATCATCGACGAAGCTTCCATGATTGATGTTTTTTTGATGCATGCGGTCCTCAAAGCGTTGCCGTGGCATGCGTCGCTTGTGCTCATTGGGGATGTTGATCAATTACCCTCGGTTGGCGCAGGTAACGTGTTGCATGACATCATTGATTCAGGTGTAGTCTCAGTAGTTCGTCTCACGCAAATTTTCCGCCAGGCTGAAGACAGCATGATTGTGGTTAATGCTCACCGCATCAACCACGGTGATTTTCCTCAACAGGCGCAGCCAGGATCTAAAAAAGACTTTGTGTTTGTCAAAGAGGATGCGCCAGAAAATATTGTTCCTCTCCTTAAAACATTTTATCAGCAGCGGTTACCCAAACTACACATTCCGCCTGATGAGACCGTCGTGCTCTTGCCCATGAATCGTGGCATTGTGGGGACGCAGCGGATTAATCAAGAACTGCAAGCAATTCTCAACCCGCCGACAGATCCCGTCCACGAAATAACCCACTTCAGCACTATTTTCCGTGTTGGTGACCGTGTCATGCAAATCCGGAATAACTATGAAAAGTTTGTCTTCAATGGCGATATGGGCAAAGTTGTCGGTGTGGACAAGGCCGAACAAAAGTTGCTTGTTGCTTTTGGCGATCGGGAACATGAATATGACGTTGCTGAGCTGAATGAGCTCGTGCTTGCCTATGCTATCTCTATTCACAAGAGCCAGGGTTCTGAATTCAAAGTGGTAATTATTCCTATTTTCATGCAGCATTTCATCTTGCTTCAGCGCAACCTGATTTACACTGCTGTGACGCGTGCAAAGCAATATTGCGTTCTCATCGGTCAGCCGCGCGCTATCGCCATGGGCATCAAAAATGCTAAGGGTGCCGAGCGTATCACCTTCCTCAAGCAGTATCTGACCACCGATCTGGAAGCTCGCTGAGCGCCGACTTTGCTTTAGCGGCCGAAAAAAGATAGGATGATGGCGGCAGATGTTATAGAAAGTGATAGATCGCTTGGGGAATATGAGCTTGAAAACGATAATCATGTGGTTGATGCTAGGAACATGCGGCATGACACAGGCAAATCTGACCGCCGGTACTTCCGCTTATCCAGTGGCGGGGCAAGCGGAGACAGCGATAAAAAACATTGTTTTTGACTTGGGTGGGGTGCTCATTCACTTTAATCCCCGCGATTATATAGACACTATTTTTGCTGACCGCCAGGCTCGCCCATACGAGCTGATTCCGATGTGTCACACGCAAGCATGGCGTGAAATGGACCGTGGCACCCTTGATGCGGATGGGGTTGCCAATGCCTTGCAGGGACAATTTAATTCAGCTGATGTGGCGCATTTTATTCGTCATATGCCCGCGTTACATGTGTTGCGTCCAGGCGCTTTTGCGCTAGCCAAGCGGCTTAAAGCTAGGGGCTATCGTTTGTATATCCTTTCTAACATGGCTAAGCCTGGACATGAGGTGGTTAAAGCGCTTCCTGGCTTTCTGGAGCTTTTTGATGGAGCGGTCTTTTCCCATGAAGTACGGCTGGTAAAGCCTGAGCCAGCAATATTTCATCATCTATTAACCACTTTTGGATTGAAAGCAGCAGAGTGCTTCTTTTTGGATGATTCTGCGCACAATATAGAAGCAGCAAAAAAATGCGGCCTGCAAGGCTTATTATATGACGATGATAAGGCTGTAGAAAGCGCCTTGGCAGCATTTGGGTTGCTCTAATTGCTTATTTTGCATCCCTAGGTAGAATGTGATCCAACGCTTAGTTTTTCTGTTGCACTGCTGTTCAATCAGGGGGTAAAGTTGTGGCTCTTTCAGTTGCTGATAACCAATCTGCGTGTACTTTTATTATTCTGGGTGCCACGGGCGATTTAACGAAGCGTAAGCTTATTCCAGCAATTTACAAACTGGTAGCCTCCAAGAAGTTGGCACATTTTGCCATCATTGGGGTTTCGCTCGATCCTACTACCATGGCTCAGGTCTTTGCGCAGGCGCGCGCTTTTATTCCAGAGGCTGACGAGGGCATTTGGCAGCAGATGCAAGATGCTTCTTACTATCAATGCATGGATTTCAATGATCAAATTGCCTATGGCGCGCTGCATGGTCTTATTGAGTCGGTAGAGCGCAAACACAGCACTGGACAAAATCGTCTATTTTACCTGGCAACTATGCCTCACCACTTCATTACCATTACCCGGCAATTGGCGGCCCATAGCATTGTTCGTAAGCAATCTACTCGGCAGGGCATCGGCTGGCAGCGCGTGGTGTATGAAAAACCCTTTGGCGACAGCCTGGCATCGGCGCGTGAAATTAATGAAGCGATTGCGCAGGTTTTTGATGAGCAACAGGTCTTTAGAATTGACCATTGGCTTGGCAAAGAGCTGGTTGGTAACATTGCCTTAGCGCGCTTCACTAACCTCATTTTTGAACCCCTTTGGAACCGTGAGCATATCGACTCAGTCCAGATTGTCATTAGTGAGGCAATAGGGATAGAGGGGCGCAGCGCTTTCTTTGATGCGTATGGCATGCTCAAAGACATGGTGCAAAACCACGTCTTGCAGGTTTTGTCATTGGTGGCGATGGAAGATCCCAAGCATTTCACTGCCGATGATTTGCGCGATGCTAAAGCAGCAGTGCTGGCGCGCGTCACCATCGATAACGCTGTGTTCGGCCAGTATCAGGGCTATTTGCAAGAGCCAGGGATTAACCCACAGTCGACGACAGACACCTTTGTTGCGCTTAAACTTTCCGTGCATTTTATGTGAAAACAGGCAAATACCTCGACAAGACCGCGGCCGCTGTGCATATAAAGTTTAAAAAGGTGAAGTGCTTGCTCGATGTCTGCCCCACGGACACAAACTACTTAACCATCGACATTCAACCCAATGAGGGTATGCACTTGACGCTCAACGTTAAAAAACCAGGGGTTTTTAACGAGGTGATTCCGGTTGCCATGTCTTTTTCACACAAAGCCCTTTTTGGTCCAAACACACCGGCGGCCTACGAAGTGCTTCTGGCTGACGTCATTAAGGGCGATCAATGTGCCTTTGTGCGAGCGGATGAGATTGATTATTCCTGGAGCATTATCCAGCAGTTGAGCAACAAACCAAAAGAGTTGCATGCATACTCCCGTGGTAGCGCGGGGCCGGATGCGCTTGCCACGTTAGATCCTGAGCGAAAGATTGTATGGAAAACATAACTGTAGGGGTGGTTGGTTTAGGGCGGATGGGATTTGCCATCGCGCAGCGTCTGCACCGCGCAGGGCTGACCGTTGTCGGCTTGGAGCAAAATGATGAGAAAAAATCAGCCGCTCTGG
>RGUK01000099.1 GCA_010027825.1 bacterium | reverse complement strand
CTTCGTATTCCCAAGGCTTTTTTGGGCAATTTCCTTTCCAAGGCTCTCTATTTACATCTAGGTTTCTGAGTGGAGCCAAATTGTGGGGCATAAATTAAATCCTAAAGCCATTTCAGCACACTATATTAGTTACAAGAGGCGAATTTGCAGGAGAAAACATGGAAAACAAACCTGAATACAGACATGCCAAAATAACAGTTGACGGAAGGTGCCTTGATCTTCTGCTCACAGAAGACGAGATAGCGACCTGTTTTGAGCGATGCCTTGTGGAATCAAACCAGAAGTTCATAGACAAGAACGACTGTTGCGAGTGCTGGCCCGCGGCTCAGCCTCCGGACTGTCCTTTCTGGAGGAAGATTCTCGGGGCGTGCAGGGAATGCGACCAGTAGACGACTGTCTTTCCTCGTTGCTTTCTATAATCGAAAACCCCTCGGCTGAAGGCGGTTACTTCAGGCTTCAGAAGTGCTACGAATCCCGCGGAATGCGTGAGGAGGCAGAGTCAATAGCACTTCTTATTGCCGAGAAATTCAATGCCGACAGTTCAAATACTGCTGAGAAATAACAAGGGGACGATAAAAAGAACTCTGGAATCGGTTTCCGGAATGGGGAGGATCGTAGTAGGAAACCTCGGTTCTACGGATGGAAGTCTAGAAATTTGTTCCTCCTACGGAGCCGAAATAGTAGATGTGCGGGATAAATCAGACTTTTCCTCAATAAGAAACGGAATTGCAGGAGAAGGCCTCAACTTCTTCATAGAGGCCTGGGAGTTCCTTGCTAGGGGCAAGGAAGAAATAATGTCTGCGGATGGCCTCAAACAGATTTGCGTCATAAGCGGGGGAATAGCCTCCAAGGAGACAAGGGTCTGGCGGGGGAGGAACGGTTTTGTAAACCCCGTATACGAGGTCATCCCCGATCCGTCCGCACAGTACGACCCAAGAATAGTGGTCGTTTCAGGGGAGTCTCCCAACCTAGCGGACGAGAGGAAGGGGCTAGTAAAGAAATGGCTGGAGTCGAGGCCCACTTCTTGCGAGCCGTACTACTACATGGCCTGCTCGTGCCTCTGCGAGAGGAGCTATGATGAATTCTTCTTCTATGCGACGAAATATCTCGCCATGGAAAGGAACCACGGCGTGGAATCAGTGCTTCTTTGCTACTACATGGCCCAAATAGAACTGCACACGGGACGGCTAGGGCAGGCGTCGGGACACATACTCTTCTGCCTTTCGGTTCGGCCCATGATGGCGGAGTTCTGGTGTCTTCTGGGGGATATGTTCTACAAGCAGAACAAGTTTGGCAAGGCAAGATCAATGTACGAAAATGCCATAATAATAGGCAAATCAAGAAAGAACAATGATCCATATCCGGTGGAGATATCCAAATACAAGGAATATCCGGAGAGGATGATAGGGAGCATAGACGAAATATCCGCGGACATGGCCAAAAGGATGGAAAAAGCCATGGCAAAGGAGTAAATATATTGTAGCAAGGAGGTCCGATTGGCCAAGTTTAAGGTGGCTATCAGATATAAAGAAGGCTGCTGCGAGGAGATCGTGGAGATAGAGGCCGATTCCGCAGAGAAGGCAAGGAAGAGATGTTCAGAGATGATGGAAGAGAACAGAATCGCCGTAGAAAAGTCCGCGAAGAACGGGATATACATCAGCAAATCAATAGCGGAATGCAGACTGCACAACCTGTACTGGAGGGACGAGCTTATCCAGTGCATGAATCTGAATTTGAATTCAGAAAATGAAGTCTAGTTCGTTCACAACGACGGTCACCTGATCTTCCCACCTGGCCACGTCTATCTGCTTTCTGCCCGGTCCCAGCTTGCTGAGCTTGGTTTCGAGTTCGCTTATGTGACAGTTTATCACAGACCAGTGGTTCTCTGCGAGTTTGTTCAGCTCCTTTTCCTCGTCGGGAACCTCCAGATTGGGATAGTACTTCTGAAGTTGTTCGCGGCATTCCTTCGCTATTTTTCTGTAGAGCGGGGTGTGGCATGCACATCCAGGATTATCCAAAAACTTTTCGATCTCGGCATTCATCTCCTTGGGCAGTGTCAGCCTGAACCTGGAGTCCTTGAGAGCCTTCTTTATGTCGCCCAGCGTGATCTTGTTTTCATTCGGCATTTTCGGCTTCCTCCATGAATCTCACATGAAAGTCAAGGTTTTCTTGACGCCATTTTTCCTCGTTCTTTTTCATGATTTCCTCTTTGTTTTTTCTGTCCTGCTCCTCCTGGGGGTCGCTGAACTTCCTGGGGGATACGCCTCGTCCGCATCCTGGGCATCTGTATTTTTTGGAGCTGAGGCTGTCGTTCTTTAGTTCGGCAAGACCTATCTTGTCTCCATCGGTGATCCTCTTCCATCCGCAGGAGGAGCACAAGACTATCACCTTCGTCATTCTTGCTCCACTCCCACTATGCTCTTTGCCTCGAGGTAGTTCATGTATGTCGCGGACATGGTCGCTAGAAAACTGCCGGCCATCCCGCACATGAAGACGATGGACGGCCTCTGGTCTACTATGAGATAGCCGCATAGGAATCCGGCCCATGTACCGAAGCACTGGTAGCATGAAAAGACCTTGTTCATCCACTTGGGACAGTTCTTTTCCACGAACTCCCTGAAGGGAACCATGATTGAAGCGGGATCCACGACTATGTTTGTAAGTCCTATTACGGCGCATGCGAACAGCGCGAGAGAGGCGGTTGTCATTGTCATCTCCAAAAGGTAACGCTCACCTTTCCTTCTTTTCTGAAAGTGCCGAACCCCGTGAAGTTGTCCTGGAGCTCAAAATCAACATTGTCGTCTTCTATTGAAAATTCTGCGTTGTGGACGAGGTGTCTTTCAATTTTATCAATAGTAACATGGGTTCCGAAGTGTTCTGAAATTATGTCTTCGTGGACTCCCTTGGCACTTCTGAGGAAGTCAAGGATGCATTTTTTGCCCATGGCGCGGAGCATGGGAGTCATCCTGCTGATCCTCCACTGGTCGCGGAGGTGTATCAGATCGGGCATTTTGCGCCATATGTCCTTGTTCTGAAAAATGAGCTCTTCCACGTTTTGAATATTGATCTGCATAGCTCTATTAGAGTCGCACACCAAATTAATAAAAGGAGAGCATCATGGCTGACGAGACATTTAGGCCGCAGAAGAGGTCAATATCGCAAGACGACATAGAAGGTGCATCTGGGGCGGATAACGCGTCGGAAAGGCTGTCCGAAATGGCCGCCATGAGGCAGAGGCTGGCGGATGAGGTGGGCAGAGAGGTTGAAAACCCGTCCGAAGATGCGGGCATGCGCATATCGGGCAAGGTTCCCGAGGCATTTAAGCAGGCGGTTGCCCAGAGAAGAGCTCAGGGGCAGCAAGGCCGAACCGAGGCCCGGAATTCCCCATCTGAAATGAGGGTTACGGGAAGCGGCCGGCTAGAAGAACTTATTGCGGGGATCGGGGCCAAGGGCGGGATGATCTATGAGAAGGTGGAGCTGCCTTCCAAGGGCAAGTTCTACGACGGAGAGAACGGGCCGTCGGACGGAGTGATACATCTTCGGCCCATGACGGGCGAGGAGGAGGAGATTCTCGCGACCCCGAGGTTTGTCAAGAAGGGTCAGGCAATCAACATGATATTCAACAAGTGCATGCGGGAGGGCTATGATTCGGCCAACTTCCTGACCCAGGATCGCACCTATATGCTGATCTACTTGCGTGGCATATCATACACGCCGGAGTATGACGTTGAAGTGAGAGACCCAGACTCGGATCAGACCTTTGCAACAACGATAAATCTTAACGAACTATATGTGGATCACTGCTCCGATGACTTCGGACCCGAAAACCTTGAGGATGCTCTTCCTTCGACAGGCTATAGATTCAGGTACAGGCTCGCCATAGGAAAGGACGAGCAACTCATCCAGGAATACAGGGAAAGAAGGGCGAAGAACTTCGATCTTTCGGGACAGGCGGATGACACTTTGCTCTACAGGACGGCTCATCTCATAGAGGAGATAGAAGGGTTGACCGACAAGCTCGAGATACAGACGCTTCTGAAAAAGCTCCCGATACAGGATGTGGCCTATCTGCGGACTGTCGTGAACGAGCCTCCGTTCGGCGTTGATACTAAAATCAACATAACCAACCCGTATACCATGAGGGATTTTGAGATCGAGCTCCCGCTTGAGTCAAATTTTTTCTTCCCGCGGGCAAAGCGAACGAAAAATACGATATCGAGGACGCAAGCCTAGAGCTGTGGAAGAACCTGATGGAGGAGATGTTCTTCTTCATCTACCACATGCATCAGAGCAGGGAAAACTTTATGTCTTTGCCCATAAACGAAAGAAAATGGATAATAAGCAGATTTATCCAGCAAAAAGAAAAGGAAAACGAGGCGATGGAGGCTGCCAGAAGGAAGGCCAAGGTGAAGAAGTAATATGGCAACGAAAGAGAGAAACCAGAATCCAGTTGTTGGCGACGAACTGAATCTTCGCTTGTTCACATACAACTCCAATCACCGGCAGAATGTCGCAAACGTGGAGAAGGTTGACATTTATCAGCTTGATTCATCTTGTGTGACCGAAGAAAACCCCGAGGGCAGAAGGCTCGTGATGTCCGTGGACGGTTCTGATGTAGTGGTGGTGAACGATCCTTTCGGCGGACAGTATGTGGCTTCAGTCGTTTTGGAGGATTTGAAGTTCACTATAGGAAATTATGTGGACGTGTGGACTGTGAGTTTTGATTCAGTTCAATCCGGGACAGTCACAAATGAATTCCGAGTGATTTCAAATCTCTGGTACGCGTCGGACATGCCCATAGTCTATGACTTTTCGTACGGATTTCGGCCAAACAGAGTGAGGAGGGGCGAAAGGAGATGGCTGAGCGTCGATGTCGTTCCCAACGTACCCAACGCATCCGATCTCCAGCGGTACTATGTGAATCTCGCCTTGGTCAGTCCGGTCAAAATATTTATAGAGAAGCAGTGTGGAAACTGCGTTCCAAAAGAGCGGGATTTACGAATGGTCGTGGAGGGCGCAGATGTGGAACACCGCCATGGATCGGAAGGGTACTACTTCCTTGATACGGTGGCCCTTGATATGGATTGCGGAATTTATGATGTCTGGTTTGAACTGGAGTTCGGGGAAAACAAGTATATCTCGGAACCCCTTCAGCTCCAGATATTTTGATCCAGATGGTTCGGTGTGTGTCGGGGGGAGTTCCAGTAGGACATTGGAACTCCCCTTTTTTGTTGGCAAAATTGCGATTCCGACACGTTTCGGCATGCGGCAAGTTGACATTCTGGATTTCGTGCGTATAACTCTTCATAACCGGAAGGAACAAAAGATGATAATAGTCCCGGCCTGGGTACGGGAGGACACCCCCGAAGGTGTCAGGGCGATCCTCGGAAGCGAGCCGAAGGAGGATGCAAAGGAGGAGTGGATTCCAAGGGCAAACTTAAAAAACTGTCTTTATGCGCCCGTGCCTCCGGAATTCGGATTCAAGGGGCGAAAGATGGCGATGCTTGTCTTCGAGGAAGGCATGGCCCCTGAATCGGTGCGGGCCATCATGGGCGGAAAATGACCTATTCCCAGCACATAGAAAGTCTCGCTTCTATGCATGCCGTCTCCATCGAGTTCAAGGAGGGCTACAGGGGGCGTTCCTGGAGGAGGCGGAGGCACATCAAGATATCGCCCGTGAGGACGGCCGTCACCTACGCGATTGCCCTCCACGAAATAGGCCATGTGGTGGGCAGCCAGTCGGGAAGGCGGATAGACAAAGAGGTTCAGGCGTGGGAGTGGGCGGAAGCAAACGCCCTGGAGTGGACGGAACCAATGATCATCAAGGCCGGGAGATGCATTGCTTCGTACTTGAAAATGTGCGAAAGACACCGTAGCATGCAGTTGCCCCCGGAAGGCCATCCCGCGTGGAGAATGGCCCAGTGGGCAGAGTGAGGCAAAACAATGATATCCGAAAAGAAGAAGGAATATTGGGTGGCAAGGCACCTCACCGGGGATGCCGGCGACGATGAAATTGAGAAGTTTCTTGAAGTGCATGGCGATCTCTTGGAGCGGCCCCGA
>RGUK01000098.1 GCA_010027825.1 bacterium | reverse complement strand
GGTGGCGGCGCACCTGGAGCCGGAGATCCTGGTGGTGGACGAGGTGCTGGCGGTGGGGGATGCGGAGTTCCAGAAAAAGTGCCTGGGCAAAATGAAGGATGTGGCCACCGGCGGCCGGACGGTGTTGTTTGTCAGCCACAACATGAATGCGGTAGCTACATTAACCTCGAAATGCATCCTACTGTCCCACGGAGCGGTTCAATCAATTGGTTCTACACAGCCTGTTATTCACAACTATCTCGAAAGCGGCCTGCCTAGACAGCCTGCCTATGAAGCAGAACCTGTTTTCGGGCGACCGACGATTACTTGCGCCAAAGTTATGACCAGCGAGCCGGGTTCGGTCCATCATCATGGAGCGCCACTAACTTTTGAGTTTAATATACATATGCCGGTACAACGCACCGGCACCACGTTTTCTTTTCAAATCATAGACTCGATGGATCGCCCAGTGGTGCACTTATGGCGATTCGACCAAGATCAACCAACTCTGCGCCGTGCAGGCATTAATACTTTACGGTGTATTATTCCTAGCTGTCGGTTGAATGTTGGACGATTTAAAGTAAAGACCTATCTAGGGGGGGGGCCGGGCCAGCCACTTGATGAGTTCGTAGAAAATATTTGTCCGTTCGAAGTAATCATCCATGATCGGCAGACACTTTTTGGCTGGCGCCCTGAGACCTGTGCTTACTTGGAGGAGGCTCGCTGGGACGAGCCAACTTCTTGAACTTCTTCTTAAATCAAAGGTTTAAGCAAGACACATCAAAAAGGTATTTATGAAAAAGATCGTCAAATCAGTTCTTAAATCCCTTGGCTACCAAATTACGAAAGTCCCTCCGCCGGTGATCCCGGTGGAGAGGTGGCCTTTCGACTGCACTGAAGCAGATATTCGTATTTTGCGAGCGATATCACGATTCACCATGACCGGGGTGAACAACCAAATCCAACTTGTACATGCCGTGCGACATATCGTCCGAAGCTCTATTCCAGGCTGCTTCGTCGAATGCGGTGTCTGGCGCGGCGGTAGTAGTATGGCTATGGCGATGGCGTTGGAGCAAGAAGGTGAACGCAACCGTGATATTTATCTCTTCGACACATTTGAAGGCATGCCGAATCCAAGCGAGAAAGATAATCGTTTTGATGGTACGAGCGCGGATGCACTGCTAAGTCAAGATCCGCAGAGGCAGGGAAATATATGGGCAGTCGCGGGGCTAAAGGAAGTGCAGGCAAATATTTTTTCTACTGGCTATCCTAAGGAAAAAATCCATATTGAACAAGGTCCTGTGGAAAAAACATTATTAAACGAGCCAGTCAACGGGCCGGTAGCGTTGCTTCGGCTTGATACAGATTGGTATGAGTCAACCAAATGCGAGATGGAGCATTTATTTCCGAGAGTTGCCCCGGGCGGAATCGTGATCTTTGATGACTTTGGTTACTGGAAAGGTGCACGGCGAGCCATCGAAGAGTATTTCGCTGCTGAGGGGCAGTATTACTTTCTTCACCGCATTGATGAGACCGCTAGATTACTGGTAAAATGTTAATAAAAGTGCGACAGATTACTAATTCCAGTCCCGATTAGGGAGATTCAAGACCTTAGAGATGCAAATAATTATCGTATCACTTTGCTTATCTGTCGAGTATTCCCCGCGCTCGCTATGAAAATACTGCAGGAAATTGAGTACAACAGGGAGCGGATTCAGCCGAAGGCGGAAGATTCTTTATACTTGCACCTTGCTGATCTCAGGCAGGCATTGCAAAGCGTCGCCACAGATGCTCCAATCCGTATCCTTGATTACGGTTGTGGGGGATCTCCGTATCGTTCTCTTTTTCCTAAAGCCATTTACCATCGCGCTGATTACTCCAGCGGGGAAAGTTTGGATTTCTTAATTGATGAGACGTCGCGACTCCACGGGGTGGAGGCCGGTTCTTACGACCTTGTCTTGTCCACGCAAGTGCTTGAACACGTGTTATCGCCCGAAACATACTTAGCAGAAGCAATGCGCATTCTGCGTCCGCAGGGACGACTCGTCTTAAGCACACACGGGACATTTCCCGATCACGCCTGTCCTCATGACTACTTTAGGTGGACAGCTGAAGGGTTACAAACTTTACTCATAAAAGTGGGCTTTGTTCAGGAACGTATCCTTAAGCTGACAACCAACACTCGGGCTCTTTTTTGCTTGGGGGAGTCCTATCTTGATAAAGTCGGTGACAAGAAAACGACGCCGGAAAAAATTATATGGTTTTTGTTTCGGAAAACATTCTGGACTCGTCGCGCAAAACGCAATCTGTGGATAGATAAGCGATATCCGGAATGTCGCGTAGTCATGCAAGTAGATTTTCCATATCACCCTTTGTATATTGGGATGTTGGTCGAGGCGAAAAAGCCTTAGCACTGATGCCGGTCAAGTTAGGCCGGATCGCGGGGGAGGTTCGCAGCAGGGTCTGTAGGCTTGGCAGCGCAATGTCCCCAAAGCCTGCCAAGAAGCGTGCAAAATGACCTTCACATTGGTCGCCGCAATCTGGGAAGATTTAGAGTGTTACTGCCATTGGACCACAAATGTCCGTATCTTAATTACCTATCATACGGACTCAAAAAATGAGTGATATAGCCGTCGTCAGCGTCACAACGCGCAACTATCTCTACCGCACACGGACTCTCTTCGACTCTGTGGCTAAGCACCTACCCGAGGCGAGGAGGATTGTTTGTTGTGCCGACCGGCTGGATGGCGTTTGTGATCCGGCCAAGGAAGCATACGAGATCGTCGAAGCCGCGGGCCTCGGTATTCCGCGATTTGCTCAATGGGCACTGGCTTTGAATCCCACCGCGCTTTGCTGTGCGCTGAAGCCGCATGCAATCGCAGTCGCTCTGCGGGATCCGGAGATCCAGCGCGTGATCTACATCGACAACGACATGGGGCTATATAGGCGTCCGGAGGCGATGCTCTGGGGCTTGGAGCGCGCGAGTTTTGTGCTAACGCCTCATCATCTTCAGCCGCTAACAACCGGGGCTATTCCAACTGAGCGGACACTTGTAAATTACGGCGTATTTAACGCTGGGATTTTCGGTATCCGCAGATCTGCCGAGGTCGAACTATTCTTGGAGTGGTGGAGAAACTGGATGCTCGATCCGCGTAATCTTGAAAACGCGATGGGTTACGACCAAGTTTGGCTGAACTACGTTCCGGTGTATTGCCCGGGATCCGATATCCTCAGAGATCCGGCTTATAATGTCGCTTTCTGGAACGCGCACGAGCGGAGTTTGGTCAAAGGGAATGACCGTTTCTTTCGTTGTGAAGATAAACCGCTTGTGTCGTTTCACTTCAGCAATTTCAGCGAGGACCATCCGGATAGATTAGTTTGGCCGGAGGCGGTCAGCAACTTTTCGCAGACCGAAGCCACCAACGCCTTGTTGGCCGATATAGTTTCCCGCTGGTCGCAGGCAGGTCGTGCTGATTGCTTGTCGTGGGGCTACGGTTTTTCGCGTTGGCCCGATGGTTCCGACGTGACTTCTGCAGAGCGGGATATTGCCAAAAGGCGATGGGATGAGTTGTCGGCATTAGCGAATCCGTGGGCTCCGGCCGAGGGCGCACCGGATTTGCAGCTGGCCAAGATGGTTCGACCGCAACTTTTCCGGACGCGATCCGATCGCTTCAAGCAGCACATCAAGAAGGTGTTGGGAGTCTCACCGCTAAGGATCATTCGCTACGTGCGCGGGGCCCTAGCCAGACGTGGTAAAGCATTATCTATCGAATGAGCGAAAGATCAGAAAAATCGGACTCGCTAGTCAGTGTGATCATCCCGTCCTTTAAGATGGGGCAGTTCATCGGCGAGGCGTTGGAGTCGGTCGGGGGCCAGACCTATCCGCACTGGGAGGTGTTGGTTGTTGATGACGCCGGGCCCGAGGATGGAACGCAGGCCGCGGTGCAGGCTTTTGCCAAGAGACACCGCAATCATCGAGTCCTTTACACAAGGCACAAGAAAAACCGGGGGGTGAGCGCGGCCCGAAATACAGGGATCGCCTTGGCCCATGGGGAGTATGTGGCCCTGCTGGATCCCGATGATTGGTGGAAAAAGGATCATCTTGAGCAAAGGATGAGAATCTTTACAAAAGATCCCGACTGCGGGGTTGCAAGCGGACCCATCACAAACTTCCATGAAATAAGCGGCGTATACCAGAGTTGGCCATTCGCTGACTGGCAAATTAATTGCCTGCCAACCTCCCTCGCTGCCAATAATTTTTTACAGCCATCCGCCACCGTGGTCAAAAAACAAGTAATGAAAAGGGCAGGTGGTTTTACGACAGAAAAAAAACTACAACATATCGAGGATTACGACCTTTGGATCCGTTTGGCCAGGCGGGGAGTAAAATTCGGATTTTGCGAAAAAATCACGTGTGTGTATCGGAGGCACCCGCAGGCGGCCAGTGCTTCGACGGAAAAGATGGCCCGACTTCATCAAAACCTTATGAAAAAACATGACGCCTTTTTTCGAAATTCCCATCGCCTCCTGCTTCAACAGCTGCTGAACAAAACGGCCCATCTTCATGCCCTAAACCGAAGTCCCATCACCCAAATTTACATCTTTCTTTACTATGCAATCCGGAGACTGAAAAAAGCAATGACCGGATAAACGCACGATGAACAGCGCCTTGTTTTTACTTTATACCTGCCGAAAACATTTAAAAAAAACCCGGGCCTGTCTGGAAACCTGGGGCCAAGCGTGTGATCACCTTCTGGTAATCACCGACGAACATCTTCCCATTGCACGGCCCCAAGAGGTGATTGCCAGTTTTGGTTACGAGAAGCTTTGTGAAAAAACCCTGTTGATGTGGAATCTGATTTACAAAAAATACGGCCATCAATATGCTTACTTCGTAAAAGTAGACGATGATACGTTTGTGGATCCCAAAAAAATTTCATGCTTTTTGAAAAAGCAACCGGAGGGCGCTGATTATCTGGGAAACACAAGTTATTGGTCACAAATTCATGGCAAGGAAGTTACGTGGGCCGCGGGCTCAATGTACATAATTTCGCAAAGGGCGTTAAGGCATATTGCCAATCTCTTTCCTCATCTTGCCGAATTCTCCGCCAAGTACGGGAGCGCCGAAGATGTCGCCGTCGCCCATCTGCTTGGAGAACAAAACATTCATTGTCAAAATATCCATCAACATCTCCTAAATGTTTCTTTCAAGCAGCTTTCAAAAATAAATGACCACACGTTTTCTGTCAGCGCATTAACCCCCGCTAGGATGGTTTTACTTTATTTTGTTTGGAAAATATCCAAGGGATTTAAAAGCAAAGCAATCCTGGAACGCCTTTCCGACGTTTTTGTTTTTCTCAAAATACTCAAACTCAGTTAGGGCCAGTTTTTTGCCGGTATTCTTTCTGATCTGGAAGACCTGCTGGAATTTAAACGCGACCAAAAACCTTACGCGCGCCGGTGCCGGAGCGGGTTTGATCCGGTTGAGCGTCGGGTGGCCCGCGTGGTGAACTCGCGCAGCCGCATGGAGCACTCACCACGTTAACATGGTGAGCCCACTGGGAATTTCGGGAACTTAAGCTGACCGGAGGAGCAATGGCTGACGATGGTGCCCTATACCGAGAGGGATGATCTGATGGCGGGGGCCACTAGGGCAAGGGGATGCATCTCCATGTCGTTTCCCAGCTGCATCCTCGCGATGATCGCGGGCTGTCCGTCCATCCCAGTCACCCTGGGGGACTACTACGATTTCAAGTACCGCGGCTTTGCGGATTATAACCCTAAACGGCCGATTCCGCTTCTTTCGCTGGCCCAACCGGCGGACCCAAGTACGGTGGAGCAGTGCTGCGAATACCTGCAGACATATGAGAACGGACCGGTTCAACAGGAGAGAAAGAGATCCGGCGAATTGATCGATCGGGCTTATGGCAGGTTTACGGAGACTGTGCAAACACCCTGAAAATCTGCGCGATCATTCCTTCCTATCACCGGGGGTCGATTTTGGCGGCCACATTGCAGAGGCTGGCGAAGTGCGATCCCCAGCCGGATGAGTTGATCGTGGTGGAGCAGTCGTCATAAATG
>RGUK01000097.1 GCA_010027825.1 bacterium | reverse complement strand
AATTTTTGACCGGATGATCCGCGATGCGGAGTTTGCCCGAGACGAAAAGAAACGCATCCTAGAAACTGAAAAAGAAGCCGCGTCAAAATACAAAGAGATGGTCGATAAGGCCATGGAAAGTTCTGGCTCATTGCTAGATCGCATTAAGGCAGCCGCTGAAAGGGAAGGACGCCAGGACATAGTTAAAAACATAGAAAAAGAGAGAGCCAATCTACTAAAAATCACCGATCAGCTATTACTTGGCAAGCTAGGCCAACAGACAGGCGAACGTAATTTTATGGGCATGGATGAACGAATGATTCAACAATCTCGCATATCTGGATTTGCGCAAATGGAGGCCAACGGCCAAAGAACCAGCAATAACAACCTCTTCAACCAAGTGAATTCCGTTCGCATGACCGTGCAGGGGATTCTCGAGGCGATTAACGCACGGCTGGGCGTGCCCATCCTGAGATCGGCGTACTAATATGGCAGCCACAATCATAAACACCGCCCTTAATTCCGGGCAAAAGATACTTCGAAAAGTGCAAAGATCGTCCGAAGTAGACGGCTTAGTCACGCTGACTGAAACTTATATTATCCGCACGCAAGACATCGCATCGCTAGATCCAGATCGCAACACTACGCATGCGGCATTTTCCGAGTCGTCTACTAAATATACCAGAATGCTGGTCGAGACGAGCAGGATTGAGCCTATGGACGGCGATCTCTCAGAACTGCAAGTCACATACGTTGGCTTGGATTACGCCTCTGGCTTACCTCCGGCCTACGTCACAGCCGCTGGTCAGCCTGGGGTGGGCGTGTTTGGGGCAAATGCGGCTGTTGTGGTAAAATATATCACGCAGGATTCGCTGTTTGACGTGCTGAAAGGCGGAAACGTAGGGCTTAATCTTGGCAGTAGTAACCTTACTTTGCCAACTAAACGACTTATGCCGGTGAGTATTAATGGCACTGCAATGCCTCCCAATCCAAGAGCTAGGGAATATCGAAGAACCAGAAACGTCTCTGAATTGCAGGCAGCAGCAACCGCTTCCTTTGAATCTTATTTAAGGGCAAATCCAATAGGACAGGGAAGTATCGCCCAGCCGCCAATCGTGCGGTATGCGCCTAATCATGAATGGATCTATGCTGGCTATATTCAAAGCGGAATTAGTTTTCAACGCAGAGGATTGTTTAATCAAATTGAGGAACAGTTTACCGAATACTTCCGCGGAACTGATATTTTCTACCAGACAGATGGAACAATAAACTTTGCAAAGGTAAACTCTTTTTCGGAAGTAAACTTTACGTTCTAGTTTTATGGCGGAAAATCCTTCACCTCCGCCCTTGCCAGGAACGAGCAGGCCGCTGCGTATCATTAAACCAACAGCAACTGGCGTGGGTATATCCGTAGAGTTTATTAATACTATTATAGGAAGAATTGAGGATCTTGTGGCAGTTGCACAATCTCAAAAGCCCATAGCTGGAAACAATGTTAGGGTAAACTTTACCTCTGACGGTGCGGTCATTAACGCAGTCACGCAATGATAAGGCCAAGGGTAGGAAAGGCCAATGATGGTCAAATTATGTCCATCGAACTTATTAATGGGATGATTGCAAGAACTGAATATGCAGCCGATCTGTTGCGGCAGTATAAGCTGGTTGCTGGAAACGCAATGTATGTCGAGCCTCATTTTGACGGCACACGAGTTTCTTACAATCAGCCTGTTAAAGGTGGGACAACACGTCCGCTTCCTTTGGGCGGATCTATTAAATTCCCATCACCAACGAACGGCATCTTTAATATACAATACTTACTGGACAATTATAAACCAGGATCACCAGCACATTCAGACCAAGAGTATTTCCAGCCTTTTATTGATGGAGTTTATATTGATATGCAATCCTTAATAGATCAATACGGAGTAAATTTCTATATTCGAGGTAATATGATTGGAGTGAGCGGGCAAATGAGTGGATTTAACCCAGATTATACTTATTCTTTGTACAACTTATTTGGGACACCGGATCCTGGCGGTTTTTCAAATATATCATCATCTTCTCCACCTATGACGCTCCAACTTGTTGGATATTATTATGGCGAACCGCCATTCGTTCCGCCTTTAGAGCGATTCCCAACATCAATCACATTTGAGCTTATTACCTATTGACACCCCATAAACCTAAATGGCCTCTACATTAGATTTATATATCGATACATCTTCCGGCCAGCTTGTCGACGGCGGCAGCGTAATCGGAGGATCATTGCCTATTTTAACTAGGAACGATTCTTATGTAATGCGCTTGCGCCTACTTGAGAAGAAAAGTAGTGGAGCGTTAGACGACATTGATTTTGGCAGCTCAAGTCTAAAGGTTGGGATTGGCAATATCGAGGAAGTGCCTTCCTCTGGATCGTTTAAGCTAGCAATTAACGGAATCACCTCTTCCGCAATCGCATATAATGCCACCGCAATTTCAGTCTATAACGCCATCTCAAACAATGTTTCAACTGTGGCTTTATATGGCACGGGCACCTATGGCTCATATTTGCTCACAGCCACTCAACCGAATACGGCTATGTCGTTTGCATCTGACGCATTTACACTTTTCCCTACTAGTTCAGTGTTAATTGGCACGAGAAGAAATCCGGCCACAAGCATCGAGGCGCAGCAAGTAGTCAAATTAGTACGCAATCCGATTGTATATGCCGACACCTTTACGGCCACCCCGACGGCCGGTGAATTAACGCTAACAAAACTACAGGATGGTTCATCTACTCAAAACGAAACTTATGAACTAGCGGTCGGCCCACTGGCTCGCGGTGGCTCGTTTGCGTTAGTTTTTGGTGCAAATTCCACCACGGCAATCCCGTTATTTCAGTCGGCCGTTTCTGTTCAGGCATCAATCTCCTCTGGCATCAATACGATCACTTCAAATATCAGCGTCCAAGAAAACGGGAAGGGCGGCTATATCATCGGATTTACTGGCCGCCTTGGTCTAACAAATATCACGACTGCGCTTACCCTAGACGCTAGCGGAATCCAGTTCATACCAATGCGTCAAACCACGCTCACTATTAATACGGCCGAAGTGGAGGATGCCTTTTCAGACGCTGGCACTTCCACAATCACGCCAACCTTAGAAATTGAGCTGACTCAAAACGGAACCCCAAAAACAATCTATCAAAACTCAATATCCTTACGTAAGGATCTTATCACCGCTGGTAGCAGTGTTCCAGGTGCCAGGGATTCTTACTACACAAAAACTGAAAGTGACGCCAATTTTGTCTCTAAATCCACTCCGCAAGCTAACACAAATGTCGTATCTGGTTTAATAAATGTGGGATTGTTTGCTTCGTCTGCGACTTACGGCGTACTGCCGCAATCCACAGAAACCATTAATGTAACAACGTCATTAAACTTTGGCTCGGTTGGACCTAATTCTAGCACATCTATAACGGTCGCTATGACTGGGGTGAATCTAAATGATTTGGTGTTGCTTGGACTTCCAAACGCAATTTCCGAGGGATTAACATTCTTCGGCCATGTAGTTGCTGCCGATCAAGTTCACGTGGATGCAGTCAACGCAACCGGCTCTAGCAAAACTCAGTCTGCCGCAACTTTCCGAGTCACCGTCATAGGCTACTAGCCTTTGACACACGCCATCCAGAAGTATGGCCGCTGGCGTATATAATCTCACTATCGAACAAGGCGTGGATCTTGCCTTGGAAGTGGCCGTAAAGGACGGCACTGGCGCAACGTATTCGCTGGCTGGCGCAACCGCAGCCGCGCAGATCCGCGATACCTACAACGGCAACCTACTTGCCACGTTTGCGACCGTTACTGCTACCGGCACGACTGGCAGCCTTACTCAGCGGAGGAAAGTGGGATCTCCTTCTGACCACATCGGCCGCCACTAAAATCCGCCTGTTGCAAGGATCCGTGACGATCGCTGGTGAGGTGACCGAATAATGCCTATCACCGCCACAGTCTGCGGGCCTGCCAGCATCAGCGTGGCCGTGGGTACGCCTATCGTAACGGGTGGAGCTGGCGCTGCTGGCGTGACCACAGGCACGGCCGTGGCGCTGGCAATCGCTCTAGGATGACAAGGAATAACACAATATGAAGCAAGTCTGGCCTAATTACTCTTATTCGCCTGCTACGAACGTCCTGACGCTTACCGGGCTGAACATCGATCGCGATCAGCTCCTGCTCGTGACGGCCGCCGATCGCGGGCGGATTATGTACAACTTTGCGGACAGCTCCGTCACCGCCTCTGCCTTCACCTCTGGCGCAAATACCGCACTCACCTTGGTGGCGACTACCGCCGGCCTGACTACCACGGCTGCTTTAGTCATCTATTACGACGATCAGTTGGCGAGTAATTCAGTAACCGTCAGCTCCCTCCCCTCCATCTCTGGCACGGTGACGGCAAATCTTGGGGGAGGAGTTGTGGTAACAGAAAATAATATAGGCTATCCTGCATCAAAATTAGTTGCTGGGGTATATGATATTTATGGAAGCCAATTTGGAAATAATAATCCCTTTCCTATTTCTGGAGTTATACGAAACAATGGAATAAATAACGATCCTTGGGTTTATATACCAAGGCTAACAATGTACCATCCAGACTTGGAAAATTTTGTTTTTGATGGGTATTATAGATTTGATGGAGTGAATACTTGGGGAAATAACAATTTTAATTATGGGAATGTGCCGTATCTAACTAGAGCCCTAGAAAGCGATACATATATTTTCAGGCTAATGGTTCACGATGAATCTAACGATGTCGAAATTGAGTTTGCTTCTCAAAGTTCAGCGTCTCCAGATTTTCCAACTGTAATGGCTTCTACAAACGCAACCTTAGTTGCTGGCTCGCTAACATTTAATACCGAGCAACGAGAGAGCTATGGGGTAAGGGTTACAAATTCAGTCACTATTGGAAACAGCGTCACGGCCTCTATCTCTGGCACGGTCACCATCGGCTCTGCCCTCCCCGCAGGCACAAACCGAATTGGTGTTGTAACTATTGGAGCAGGAACAGTCACCATCGCAGCAGGAACGGCACAGATCGGCTCAGTCACCGCATCTATCAGCGGGACAGTGCCAGTTAGCGGAACATTCTGGCAAGCCACCCAGCCAGTCTCGCTTGCATCCACCACCGTCACAGTCAGCTCGCTTCCAGCCTTGGCGGCTGGCACAGCCCAGATCGGTAGCGTCACGGCTTCCATTAGCGGCACCGTGCCTGTTTCCGGCACGTTTTATCAGGCCACTCAACCTGTCTCGTTAGCAACTGTTCCCACGCACGGCGTAACGCTTGCATCCACCACCGTCACAGTCAGCTCGCTCCCTGCCCTTTCCGCTGGCACGGCGCAGATCGGAAGCGTCACTGCAAGCATCAGCGGAACGGTGCCCGTCTCGATTTCGTCCGTTACGGTTGGGAATAGTGTGACGATTGGCTCAATCCCCGCCATCAGCGGGACGGTCACGGCCAACACATTCGCCGTCCAAGGCACAGCCGTCACCACATCTAATTTCACCAGCACCACGGCCTCCACCGTTCTCGCCAACAACAATGCTACACGTCGGGTGCTGACCATTTTCAACGAAGGAGCAGGCAATCTGCACATCTGTCCTGGGGCAACCTGCACCACGGTGGCCTATCAGGTGCGTCTATCTTCGGGCGATTACTACGAAGTTCCGAACCATCAAACCACCGTCACGCACTCGGCTGTATTCGCCACCGCAGGAACGGCACGGGTCACGGAAGTTTATTAGGAGCTAGGCGATGCCTCTTGTAAAGTCGCCATCTAACATAGATAATTTTATTTTTGCCGCAGGGCGAATGAAAATGTATCGGGTGGGATTGGCCGGCCTTTACACAAAAACGACTGGCACTGGCGGAACAGCTGCGGTTTCAAATATTGGCGGTTTTCATATGAATCTTAATGCGGGTTCTTCTGCAAGCGGAACATCCAAAGCTGGTTATCTTGACCCAACTGAAGCCCTAATGACGGCAGGACTTGGGAAAATTGATTATTCCAAAAGAATCAGATTTGCAATGGGCGGCATGATGAATTTAGCCAGCACAAACTCTGTCATCCGAATGGTA
>RGUK01000096.1 GCA_010027825.1 bacterium | reverse complement strand
ATGAGCGCCGCAGTGCGTACTGCGTCCATAGTGCTCAGTTCGTAGCGGGCGTTGGTGTCGTCGTAATTATCGTCAAACAACTTCGACGGCTCCAAGACGGGCGGCGGCGACAGCGGCCTCATACGCACCTTTAGCCAAAATACGCCGACGGACAACTTGCCGCTGCCGTTCCAAATACGACTGATATTCGGCGTCGGTATTTACCAGCGCCTCGGCAGACGAGAACGAGTGCGGCTTTCCGGTGAACTGATTGTCACCGGCGGACATAATGCGGTCGATTGCCGCGAGTTTGGCGTTAATACGGTTATCTTCGAGCGCCTGTTCGTCGGCTACGGCATCGGCAAGTGTCTGTGTAGCCTGTTCAATATTGTGTACAAAAGTATTAACAGAAGTAATCATCAGTCTCCTCGAAGTTTGAGTCCAATTTCGGCAAGCCGCTTGCGAATGTGATCGAGCGTGACAACGCCAAGATTTTTGCATTCCAGCAAATCTTCGGCTGTGAGTTGTGTGAGCGCGCCAACGTCAAAAATTTTTAACTTGGTCGTTGCTTTTCGGGCACGCACGTTTAAATTCGCGTATGCAATCGGCTGTTGAAGAATATCGTTCGGATCACTGTTCTTTTCTGAAGTCATGTTGTGATTGCGTTTCTTTTCGCGTGGGGATTCGTTTGGGGTATTTTTCGGGGTGGCACAACTGGCATGAAGCGCGATTGCAGCCAAGATGTGTTTTCCGATGCCTGCCGGGTACTAACGGCTCATAGTGTTGCGAGTTTTGCGCTTCTTTATTTCGCCGTTCAATAATGTGTTTTTCTTCGTGGTATCGCTTCATATATCGCCTCCCTAAGAAGATGTAAAGCCGGTGGTCGGACTTGAACCGACGACAGGCAGTTTACAAAACTGCTACTCTACCAACTGAGTTACACCGGCTCGGCACTAATTTTGCGCCGCGACAGAACGTCTCCAAACTGGGTGTCGAATTGCTTCAGACTTGCGCAAAACGCATTTTGTCATTACGCGAGAATCGGCCAGTGCGGGCAACGTCTTTTTGACTTTTAAATTGTCTGCGGCATGAATGTAATCTTCAGCATAGCGCGTCAATAATTCCATATCAACTGGCGCGCCGGTGTGCAGGCATTGGCTGACATAACCTTTGATGCCGCTAAACGTCTTTTCAATCTCCGTCAGTCCGAGATACAACCCGCGGGTATTGATCGCGGTAATTGTTCCGCCCGGTTTGAGGCCGCCGCTTTCAAGCCCGTATTTGTCGTTGAGCAATTCCTTTATCGCGCCGATAAATCCGGGAATTGCCGTTGTCAGTAAAAGCGAGATAGTATCCATATCAGAATATTCAACAGGCGGCGGCACGTTTTCAACTGGCTGCGGTTGGGCTGCCTTTCCGGCTCTCAACGCATCAATTTCGTCTCGCATCTGTCGCATCTCTGCCAACATTTCGGCTAACTGTTGCGCGTTCAAGGTTTCTGAACCATTTTCAACGGGCTGTTCTTTTTTCTGATTTTTTATCATAGGTCCGGTTTTGTTTGTGGAACTAGTGCGTTCATCTTTAAAGTCGCCTTCATATGCAACCTCCAACCCAAGTGAGGTCAGTTTCAATCCGTACGCCCGTATTTTATTTTTACCGTAGGGGTTTTCACGTTCTGCAAAATTTTCCACCAGACCATTTTGGCGCAAAAATTCTCGACAGGCGGCGTAATTGTTCCAACCAAAATTCAACTTTTTCGCGCTTATTGGCGTTTCCGGGCCGTTCCCGTCGGCGAGATAAATTGCAAACATAGCGCCTAAAAAGTCTGCTGGCGTTCCGGTTTGGCCGCCCCACGTTTCGCTGCGGTTACGAACAGTGGCAATCAAACGTTGAATATTATTTGGCGTCTGCGAAGCGTTTTGTGCGGGCATAATTGTTGTCTCTTTTTGACTTTCTTTGCGCTCAATTTCTTTGACTGTTTCAACAAGCACTGCCGGCACGGTTATAGATGCTTCTTTGCGCGCTGGTATGACGTCAAACTTTTGCAACACACTCATTAGTGTACTTTCGCCTAACGGCGAAAAATTTTCGACCGTACCGATTTCTTTTAAATGTTCTAACGCTGGTTTTGTTAATCCAAAAACTCGTTTGTTTTCGGACGGTTTAAACCTTTTGAGTTTGTCGTCAGCCCAGTTATCAATTGCTTCGAACAAAATTCGTTTGGCTTTTAATACTCGCAAAGCGGTGATGACGTAACCGTGCGTATTCTTTTTCTCTTTTTCTTTCCGCCTATGCATGTCGCGGCACACTTGCGCAGTTACTTCCGCCGCGTGTAATGCGCTGTCATAACCTTTGTTGGCGCCGGCAACAAACACACGCAACACAGCGACAAGAATTTTGACCGTCTCTTTATTCATTTTTGTTGCTTTCACGTTTTTGCGCTTTGAGCGTGCTGATGTGTTTGACTACGTCGTCAAAACAGTCTTCGCACAGTTCCATTTCGCACGTCGTTCCGTCTTTTCGGCTGGAGTAGCCCCAGACAGCCTTTAACTTCGCGTATTCGTAGTCGTTAATCGGTGTTTTGCAACTTTTTTCGCACACATCGCAGAACACATCAACGACTACGAGCATCGACGGTCTTTGTTTTTCGTATTTTTTCATGTGGCTTCCTGCGCGACTTGCACAGGCCAGAAATAGGGAAGATAGATTGGGTCGTCCCAGCCGAACTGGGAATAGTGCCTCAAATCTTTGCGCAACAGGCTGCTGCGGTGTGACGCATGCAGTTCCCGGGAGCCGAACCATGTTGGGTATCGGTTGACGTCGATGGTGGGGCGAAGACGAGTGTAGGCCGTTACGAACTCGTTTTGCAGCCGATCTTGGAAACCCCGCGACGTCCATTCGCGGCAAACTACGATTGCGTATACCAGAAGCGCAACCTCATGTCCAGCCCACATCAGCACGGCCGGATGGTGTTGCCAGCCGCGTTTACCGGGGCTGTGTTCGCCGATTGGCACGTCTAGGCACAACAAAATTTGTTTGCATTCGACGCGTTGTTTTCCAAGGCGCTTGTTGTCGAGACATTTTGCCGACCCCTTAAAACTGGGAAGTGGCAAAAAGGTTTGCATTAATTATTCGTCTTCGTATTCCTCGTCGTCAAAATCGTCTTCGTAACTTGGATCGTCTTCGTCTTCGTCGTCCCAGTCGTCGTCATCGTCGTCGTCTGTCCACTCGGCATCTTCGTCGTCGTCGTCTTCGCCGTCTTCCCAATCGTCGTCATCGTCTTCGTCGTCGTCTTCTATGTAGAAATTCGGTTTCAGCGTGTATTCGTCTGAATCGTCGTCGTCTTCGTCGTCGTTTTCCTCGTCTACGAACTGCCACTCTTCTTCAATGAAGTCGTCGTCGTCGTATTCTTCCTCGCGGCGAGATTTTGCTTCTGGACGAAAAAATAATGCTTCAACGTAGCGCATGCTTAACCAATTTCTTTGTCTGACGATTGTTCTAATGGAGTGAAGAATTTGTCGCACCAATCTGTTTGCACCAAAATGCCTTGCATATTGTGAACAACATCTTCTCCCATGTAAATGCCCTTTTGTTGCAGCAAATCTATGACTGCCAACCAGTTAGGCCCGACGCTGCGAGCACTATAAAAATAACGATCTATCGCCCTACGGTTCAACCACCAACAGTCTTTTTTCCGCAGGATATAATGCCCGGATTGTTTGCTTTTACGCGGCACCGGTAAAACCGCTATTTTCCCGCTTAAAACAGCGTTGTTTACCTCGGCCATCAGTTCTGTGTGGGCGTTTTCGGGGTATCCCATCAAGTTTAGGGCGTGGTGCAGATTGAAGGTTTCGCCATAAGTTTCTTGAAACCACGCGTGCATGTCTTCGAGCACCAGTTTGTGGGTATTTTGTTCCCGGGCGGCAAACATGTGCATCCGGGTTTTGAGCGCCCGTTGAATGTAGGCCGGCAAGATATACCGTAACGGATCAAGATCGTACTTGGCCCGCATGTTCGCGCGTTTGATTGTTTGCCAGCCGTAACTGTGACTTGTCGCTGCCATAGGCCGCGGCAGCCGAAGGAACAACGGGCGATTAAAGTACTTGGGAACATGCGGGTTAAATACATCGTCGTTGAACGCGCTGAGACCGAGAACAGGCCACGTGGCGTCGTCGGTTATGTTATCTAAAAACCTGTGCGCGATGGACCGCTGGAATGCCGTTGTTTTCTCAACCGGACACGCGAGCACACCGGCGATACGGCATGCAAGATCAAAGTTGTCGTTGTGTATTCCGGTCGCGATGTGGTCTTTGCGCAAAATCGGCGCCAGCAGGTTGCCGATTACGGCTGCGGTAAACGCCCACACGAACGAGTTTTCGTGCGCCGGCGTAATAAGATCGTGAATCGGCAGCGGTGCAATTGGCGCTGGTTCTGGAAAATTTTTAGCGTCTTTTCGCGCGGCGCATGCAAGCGCCGGCTGTATTTCACCTGCGTGTGTCAGTTCGTACTTTGCGAAGCGAAACGTGTTTGTGCTTTCGTCCCAGCCATAACGCGACGAGATAGTAATGAGTTGCGGAGGGCGCAACTGCATCGCGACCATATGGCTGCTTCTGTTCCATGAACGATCAAACATGACAAGTTTGCCGTGTGGCGCCATGACAGACGCAGCGTAAGCCAACAGGCCCATGCGCTCGATCCGCCGGGCTGAGTCGCTAAATTCGTACGTTTCGTTATCCATGTAAATGACGCCGGAATACATTTTTTCGCCGGTGTCGGCTTGCAGTACTTTGGAGATGACGACGCGTACATTCGCTATTTGCTGCCTGGTTCCACCAACCAGTTTCGCGCTCGACGACGATTCGCCGCCGCGTTGTTTTGGTCGGGGCCGCGAGCGCCATTTTTACTGAAGCCAGCACGCGCTCTTTGAAGTCTTTTGGGAAATGCTCTGCGTGGTTGTCGATGAATAGGCCGAGTTTGTCGTGCGGCACGGTTAATCGTTGCATGAACGCTTGTGCGTTTAACTCGCTGACAGACGTGGTTGTATCACGCAGGGCGTGTTGCCACGTTTTCGCGTTGGAGCGCATCATTGAAAGGCGACCAAATATTGCGTGGTCGATTTCGACGCCGTACGGGACGCTAAGCCGCGATGCCGGCTGAAAGACCGACACGTACCCTTTGGCGTTGCACGCTCGGCTTATGATTTCAGGCGTCACGGTGCTGCTGTAAAAAATGCGGTGGCCGAAATTGAACGACTTCCACGTCGACCCGTAACTTTCGGCTTCCGGGCCGCTGTAACTTACGGCAATAGGCAAAATGCTCCCGTGCCGGGCAAGATAGTCGCACTGTGTTTTGATCGCCCAGAACGGGTCGTCGACGATGAATTGCAGCCCGCGCAACAGTTTGGGCGCCGGCGTGGTCAACGTGTTCAGTAAGAAATAGCCGGCTTCAGGTTTCTGCCGTCGGTAGTTCGACATGTGCACGAAAGCCTGTTTCGGTTCTTGTTCGTCATTTTCAGGATATTGCCAGATAGAGAAGCCGGTTAGTCTTCCCGGCAGGTCATAAAAAGGAAGTACAAGAGCGGCCCCATCTTCGCGTAGTCGAGTCGGTTTTGCTCTTCCCATTTCCGTACAAACTTTTGTAATTTGGTCATAATGCGCAACTCCGATTAGGCCGTAACATCCGTTTACTTCTGTCCGTACTCCTAAATCCCTGAGCCGGCAGGCGACTATGTCGTCGCCGTGGTTCCAAAGTTGAGACTCCGCGTCCGCCCAAAAGGCTTCTGCGGCAAGTTGTTTGGCGATTGCCCGCTCATAATCACCGATAACGCGGTTGGCGTCGTTTTCAGTGATGATGTCGGCGTCGCTGAATTTTGTAAGGGTATCTGGTAAACTTAGATTCCAGAAATTGGCCCCAAACGTTATGATATCCCCGTGGATTTTGCAGGCTGTGCAGTGCAGCCACAACCCATCTGTTAAAATATCGTCGAATATTTGTAGCGTGTTTTGACGACAATTCGGGCACGGTAGAATGGCTGGGAAAGTCGGTTTTTCCAGCGTAAAGCCCAAAAGCGTCAGGGCGCGCAAATGATTATGCCGGCGAATTAAACAAGCA
>RGUK01000095.1 GCA_010027825.1 bacterium | reverse complement strand
CAGTTGGCGGTGATCCAAGCATACGCTTCGTCCCGTTCCTTAGCCGACATGATTTTGGAGTCTTTAAGCAGCGGGTAGCTGGTATGGAGGGGGAGGATGACTGCACCCACAACTACCGGACCCGCTAAGCAGCCTCTGCCAGCTTCATCTATGCCAAGGACATAGTGCGAAGTGCTCCAGGCCGTTGTTTCAAAATATTGTTTGGAAAAGCTTTTTAGCATTGTGTTTGCCATGTAGTGATACTACCACGCTTTCTTTTTTTTCTCACCCAAAGTGTTTCTTAACTTTTTTTGCCTCCGTGTAACAATTTTTTTTAAGATACACCTAGTAATTTTTCTGGCTTTTGGAGTTGTCCTTGATTATATTATTGAAAAGTTAAGAAAAACATTCCGTTTTTTGGGTCATGAAGGAAGGGGTTTGTATGTCTTCAACAGAACTTCGCGTCAAAGAGTTGCTTCGCGAACGAGGCTGGACTACCAAGGTGCTTGCTGAAAAGACGGGCCTTTCCGAAAGTTACCTGACGCACATTAAAAATGGTACGCGCCGCTGGAATGAGGATGCGCTCAAAAAACTGGCCGCCGCATTTGGCGCTCATCCAGTAGATCTTTTTGCACAACGCAAAACGCGCACCGATAATGTTGAAGCTAGCGTCAAGATGCCTGAAAACATTAACGTCGACCTGCAGCTTAAGATTGTTCCAGTCATGGGCGATATTCCTACTAACCCTTCCCCTTACAACAACCAGCTCATGCAGGTAACTACGGGCCACAAAGATATTTTTGTACCCGTTGCCAACAGCACCGATGAATCTATGTTTTGTCTGCATGTGGAAAACAACAGCATGGCGCCCAACTTTGTGAAGGGTGACTACTTAATCATTTCCCCTGAGACCTGGACACGGTCCAGTGATCTTGCTGCCGTCGAGTACGGAAATGACAATCCCATCAAAGCAATTATGCAAGTGACCTACATGGAAGAGTTTGTGGTACTAGAATCAGTTAATCACAAGGCTCCGCCAGTGGCTTTAGTACGCGGCAAAGATCACTTCCGCGTGATTGGCAAGGTTATCTATCGCTATCAACGGATGCTCTAGGCCTTATCCACGCATCAATTGAATTACAACTTTTATTGCATCAAAGAAAAAGTAGCTGCCCACCGTCAGAATAACGCAGGCGGTTATGGTGTTGATGAGCTTCAGCTTGTCGGTGTTCATTACTTTGCCGACTGAGCTGGCTATGTATGCCACGATGCTCAAAACGGTAAGCGAGCCGAGTATTGTCAGGCCACTGCCAAGCAGCAGATCCGCGGTGGTCAGGAGTTTTTTGCCCGCAGGCAGCAGCTGTGCACCAGCAAACATGAAGAACAGAATCGTGAGTGGGTTGAGCACTGTTGAGAGAAATGCTTTAGTTGCGCTGATGAGTAAGCTATTGGCGGTAAGTGCTACTTCCGGCGCGTCATTCTTTTGACGCATAATCAGCGAGATGCCATACAGCACAAGCAAAGTGCCGCCCACCAGGTCGATGCCGACTTGGTAGGTTGATGACTTTTGTAAGATAGCAAGCATACCAACTAAGCCTAAGAAGATAAGCAAGCCATCACCAAGCGCTGCTCCAAGCGCGGTGCAAAAACCTTTTAAAAAGCCACGCATCGCACTGTTGTTAAATGTCATAACAAAAATTGGCCCCATCGTTGATGATGCGGATACGCCAACAAAAAAACACGTTGCTAAAAACCAACCGTTCATTGCAAGACCCTTTGTCTTGAAAATTTTTGAGTTATTCTAGCACAAGCATTAGAATTAGGTAGCACTCTAAGCTTGCAAGGAACCCATGAATACTGCTCCAACTTCCCCCGCTATTTCATTTGGCACTGATGGCATTCGCGGCCACGCTGACAGTTTCCCTTTCGACAATTATACGCTCAGACGCATTGGATATGCTACTGCTTTATGGGCCATTGAGAAATACGCTGTTGCCCAGCCACGAATACTTTTAGGAATGGACACGCGTGTCTCAGGCTGTCGCATAAAGGCTGCTTTGATCGAAGGATTGGTCCAGGGGGGAGCGCTTGCTGTTGATGGCGGTGTATTGCCAACGCCTGCCGTGTGCAATTTGATCCATTATGATGAGCGTTTTCATGCGGGAGTGGTAATTTCGGCTTCGCATAATCCTTACTTTGACAATGGCATTAAGGTGTTTGATGCGCGGCGGTGCAAGCTCTTGCCGCGAGATGAAGAGCGCTTGTTGAATGTGATGAACGCGTGCCGCCATGAAGAAAATCTTCTCCCCCTGGGCGCAGGGCGTGCAGAGCAATGGGAAGAGGCCGGGGCGGTCTATGTTCGCAACATGGTGGAGCGTTTTGTTCCACGCTTCCTAGCTGGAAAAACAATTGTTCTGGATATGGCAAACGGTGCAACAGCGGGGTTTGCCGAAACCATTTTTACGCAACTAGGCGCTCGCGTTATTCCACTGGCTGATCATCCTACAGGTTTGAACATTAATGAAAATTGTGGGGCTCTGCATCCTGCTAGCTTACAGCAGGCATTATTGCCGTGAACGCGCAAGGTGAAGTAAAGGATGGTGATGACATTCTTTTCTTGCTACTGTCGCTTCCTACCTATCGTGCCGCTAGCACCGTGGTCGGGACTGTTATGTCCAACCAAGGGCTTGCAAAGGTGCTCCAGGACATGAATAAAACCTTCGTGCGTACTGCGGTGGGCGACAAATACGTTGCTGCTGGGCTTGAAGAATACCAAGTCTTGCTAGGGGCTGAGATTTCAGGGCACGTTATCTTGAAAGACTATTTGTTAACTGGCGACGGTATTTTCGTTGCGCTCAAGGTACTTGAAGCGCTTGCGCTTTCGGGAAACTGGTCTATGCTGACCTTTCCTAAGTTCCCACAAAAATTAGTAAATGTACGCGTGGGACAGAAGAAAGACTTGGGGCAAGAGCCATTTGCAGGATTAATTCAGTCTTATCAGGCACGTTTGCGCGATGGGCGCCTGCTTGTGCGCTATTCCGGTACCGAGCCAGTGTTGCGCGTGATGGCCGAGGCTGCAACAGCCACTGAGGCTGAAATGGTAGCAAAGGAGCTTGCTGAACAGTTGTCTGCTGCCCTGGCAGCTTAACGTAAGGATGTGATTGTATGTTGTTTGAGCGATTAAAAAGTGTCATAGCTTACGTCAGATCGGTCTTTCTGAGCGGCTTGTTCACCGTTATTCCCATCGCGGCAACGTTGTTCTTCATTAATTTCCTGTACGGTTTAATAGCGCGCTTGCTGGTGCCGCTTAGGCTTTTGGAACCTGCCTATCTGCAGGCTATCCCTGGCTCTGAATTTGTTCTGGTGATGCTTGTCATTCTCGGCATTGGGGTAGTGCTCAAGGTCTTTCTGGTTAATCGGCTGATTGGCTTTTTGGAGGAATTGGTTAACCGCATTCCCCTGGTGCGCATTGTGTATTCAGCCGCCAAAATCTTGGTTGATTTCTTCCGCGTGTCCGATTCGTCCTTAGCCCTGCGCCGCCAGGTAGTGCTCATTCCTTATCCTAAAAAAGGGCAGTATCACCTTGCGTTTTTGCTTGAGTCTGCAGCAGATACTTATGAGCCGATTATTCCCGACCAGGCCAAACACCATCCAGGTGAGCGCTACGTCAAAGTCTTTATGCCTAATTCACCCAATCCGACTACCGGTTATTTTTTCATTATGCCGGAAAGCGACGTTATTCTGACTGATATCACCTTTGAGGAAGCTATTAAGACGCTTGTTTCCTGTGGGCTGATTACGCCAGAATCGCTTCTGAAAAAGTAAAGCAACTGCTATGACGTTAGCCAGGTACGTGGCCCGCCTGTTTGTGGGGGCGTGGGTGGGGATCACGGCTTTGCTGGCGTTGCTTTTCACCCTCATTGAATTTTTTGAAAAATTGGCGCGAGTTAAACACGCTTCGTTGGAGCATATTCTTTATTTCTTAAAGCTCAATTTTGTGCCCTCTGCCTTTGATGTGTTGCCAGCTGCAGCCTGGTTGGCCACGCTGTTTGTTTTGCGTGAGCTTAGTCTGCATCAATCGTGGGATTTTCTGCGCTTGGTTGGCTTTGTCCCGCTGCGCTTAGCAGGCGTTTTAACGCTGGTTGCCTGTGTTGCGTTGTGTGTGATCCTGCCCCTGCGTGAGTGGGCTGTTCTGCCCTTGGCGCAGCGCGCCGAGCAGTTCAAATATACGCATTTCAAGAACATGGCAAACCAGCACATTCTGCATGCGTGGTTTGAATTGGAAGCAGACCGGTTTTGTTATGTTGAATCTCTCGATAGCGCTGCAGGTGTGGGGAATGGGTTGCTGCTCCTGAAGCTGGGGCCAACGCGACAAGTGGTCCAAGTAACGCACGCCCCCAACTTTTCTTTGGATGAAAAAGCATATCGACTGTGGTTGGATGAGGCGGTGTCGGTGCAGCTGGCTGAACAGCAGGTCGAGCGGTTTGCACGTCTTGAGATCCCGTCGGTTTATTTCTTCCGGCTTGTTGCGCTTAGGCAGGAGGTGTACACGCTCGCGCATGTGGCGCGGCAGTTGGCCTTTCGGGCATATTTGCCAAAAACCACGGTGCGGTTACTGCTTACCCATTTGTTTGAAAGTTCCTTATACTACCTGAGCTTACTCTTGTACCCGGCGTTAACCGTGGGCGCGTTTTGCATTCGACAGACCAATATACAGCGCTGGCTCCTGGCTCTGTTGCCCTACCCCGCACTGATTGCACTCTCACTGCTCGCGCGTCATGCTGGCTGGGCTCTTTGGATGCTGGGGGCAGGGTGCCTTTTCTTTCTATTGGTAATTTTTGTCAGAAAAAACATCGCCTAAAGGGACATTGGTGCCAGCGTTTTATATAAATCTTGAAAAACCTGTTTGATGGTCTAGACTGGTCCGGATGCATGTTTCAAAGACGATATTTTTACCATTTTAGAGGGTTTGTGACCATGAAACTTACCTCGCTTCGCGTCCTGGCGTTTGCCTCTACGCTTGTGCTTTCCTCTCTTGTTGCTAGCACCCAGCATGTTACTGCGGTTGCTCGTTCCTACCAAGGGAGTCCCTTTGTTGGCGATATTAATGCGATGACTGCTACTGAGCGTTTGAATGCTGGCGACCAGGGGATGCTGCGTTTCACGGCTATTGAGGGCATTAAGCCTATTGTTACCATTACTCGTCCAGCTTACGGCGAGTTTAGTATCTATGAAATAGGTACCAAGCTACCAAGCGGCAGAGTAGTCGGTGCTAAAACAGCTGAAAGCATTGCCAAGATGACGCCGATGCGTTGGAAAGGCTTCTTTGACTACGTTAAGCAAGTAGACTTCAAGTACAAAGGTTTTAGACAAAGCGAAGCGCCCCTTGCTGCTGTTGTTGAAGACTTTATGTCGTTGATTGGTGCTATTCAGCCAAAAGATTACCAAGGCGTTTTCATGAAGGCCGAATACGAATCAGGCATGCCGATGGTCTTCACGCTGCAGAATGTTAAGCAGTTGCGCGCCTTGCAAGAATACTTCGAGCAAAACATTACTCAGCCTCGTGACCAAAAATCTTGGTTGGTGCTTGAGATTAGCCAAACGCCCGATGAATTGACTCAAGCCGATGTTGCGTTCTGGTCACAATATTTTGAAATTAAACGTGTTGCTGATCACGAGGTGTACAAATTTATCAGAGATGAGCACGACACACAGCATGATATTGCTGCTATTGGTTGCAAAGGCGAGTGGATGATGCACAAGCCAGGCGAAGTGGTTTTGTTGGAGCTTGAAAAAGCGTTTGCCAAGTTCAAAACTCCAGACCTAATGCTGATGGCTGCCGTTTACTTGATTGGCAACTATGGCACCAAGCCATTTTTGGCGAGTCTGAAGCTTGATAATGATACTACTAGCACCATCATCACTGGTATCAAATATGCAGCGCTTGCCGCGGCTATCTACACGGTGTACCGCCTATACGTTAACTCACGCGTTGACGATGCAAGCGACGTGGTCGATGCGGACGAAGAAGCTGAGGTTGTAGCTGAGCAACAAGCGAATGCAGCCGTTGAAGTAGCTGCATAACAGCGCTAATTCGCCCCTAAAATTAAAAGAGAAGGGC
>RGUK01000094.1 GCA_010027825.1 bacterium | reverse complement strand
ATGAACCAACCAATTATTCGCGGGTACCCCACCAAAATTAAGCGCAAGTACCTCGAGATCCTGGCACGTATGAAGGAAACCAAGTACAGCCAGGTGACACGCAATCCCGCGGCGCCCGATCAAATTGACATGATCGCTCGCCACGGGTTGGCCTATCCGTTTGACCTGGTCGAAGATCCAAATCCCCGCGGCCGCGCGTGGTTGCAGAACGTGCTAGCTGAGCCAGCTTAAACATGAATTACCTTCAGCTGATCAATCGTGCTCGGGTGGAATGCGGCGTTTCAGGATCTAACGTCGCACTGCCAACGGCTCAAGGGCTTACGGGCGAAAACGCCCGCATAGCCAATTGGATCAACAGCGCTTGGATTGATATTCAGACAGCGAAGGAAGACTGGCAGTGGATGCGTGATGCGGTGCAATTTAACACCGTTACGCAACAGCAGGTCTACACGCCAACACAAGCTGGTGTGGGGACTACGTTTGGCAACTGGAAGCGCGACAGCTTTAGGTGCTCGTCGGTAGGTCAAAACTATGTCGACGAGCAGTTGCTGAATTACATGGAGTACACAACGTTCCGCAATTTGTACCAGTACGGAACAATGCGGACAACCTACGCGCGACCGGTCGTAGTGTCTATTGTGCCGGGGGCCGACAAGAGCTTGGGCTTTGGCGCTACTCCAGACCAGCCTTACGTCATTACCGGTGAGTATTACAAGAGACCTTACGACCTTTCAGCAGATGCTGACGAGCCCAACGTACCAACGCGTTTTCATCTTGCGATTGTTTATAGAGCAATGATGTTTTACGGCGGTTACGAAGCGGCGCCTGAAGTTTACTCGCGTGGCGAAACTGAATTTAAGCGTCTGATGAACCGAATGAATATTGACCAGCTCCCGACGATTGTGAGCGGCCCTCCACTCGCTTAAAGGAGCTGCTGTGCCGCTTAAAACGCCCCCGGTTCAATACGACCTAATTCGACTTGGTGGAGGCCTGGATCAGGTCACGCCTACGTTGCTGCTGCCTTCAGGCATAGCACGTCGAGCTGCAAACTTTGAGTGCAGCGTAAATGGAGGCTATACGCGGATTACCGGCTACGAACGATTTGACGGCCGTGCAAAACCATCTGACGCGCTCTACAACATTCTTGTGTGTACGCTGACCGGCACGGTCAACGTGGGCGCTACAGTTGTTGGTTTGTCTTCTACCGCAACCGGCAAAGTAATTGCGCGCGACGGTAGCAGCGTTGTTATTACGCGCGAGACAGGGACGTTTGTAGCAGGCGAAGGCATCTCGGTATCGGCGGTACAGGTTGGCACGATCGTTAGCGTCTCGGGTGTGTCGGCTGACGGCTATACCGACGCGTCGTATCGCAACCTGGCCGCGGATGAATACCGTTCCAGCATCCAAGCTGTTCCAGGCGCCGGATCCGTGTTGGGCGTTGCGTTATACAAGGGCAAAGTTTACGCCTGGCGCAATGCCGTTGGCGGGGCCTCAGCAAACATGTACGAAGCAACGACCGCTGGGTGGGTTCAGGTGTCCTTGGGCTACAAATTAAATTTCAACACCGGGTCTTCGGCAATTACTGAGGGCGTAACTATTACCGGCGCAACCAGCGGCGCAACGGGAGTTGTGACGCGCGTTGCGTTGCAAACCGGTGATTGGGCAACCAGTGATGCCGCCGGGCAACTAATTTTGTCCAGTTTGACCGGGACGTTTACTTCCGGTGAAAACATTACCGTCAGCTCGGTTGTGCGTGCCAAAGCAGGCGGTGCGGGCTCAGCAATCACCTTAGCGCCCAACGGCCGCTACGAAACGGTAGTCGGCAATTTTGGTGGGGGCGAAAGCAACTACCGTCTGTACGGATGCGACGGCCAGAACCGGGCGTTTGAGTTTGACGGCACCATATTCGTGCCCATCGTGACAGGCATGACAAACGACAAGCCGACGCACATCGCCGTCCACAAGCAGCATCTATTCCTGTCGTTTGGCGCGTCACTGCAGTTTTCTGCACTGGGTTCGCCGTACCAGTGGACCCCCTTGCTGGGAGCAGGGGAACTTGCCATGAGCGGCCCGATCACGAATTTACTAGCGCTGCCTGGTGACCAGTCAAGCGGCGCACTGGGTGTCTATACCCGCAACGACACGTCCGTGCTTTACGGCACGGACTCGAGCAATTTTCAGTTGTCGACGTTTAACACCGGCACCGGCGCGCACGCCTACACAGCGCAGAACCTGGACCAAGCTTACGTGTTTGATGACCGCGGGATTATTAGCATGGGCACGTCGCTGAACTTTGGTAACTTCTTGCCAGCGGCGCTCACCATGAACTTGCGCCCGTTTATTGAGCCTCGACTTAACCTGGCCACTGCAAGCTCGTTGGATCGCAACAAAGGCCAGTACCGCGTGTTCTTTAGTGATGGCGCGGCGGTCTACATGACCGTGGTAAACGGCAAGCTGCTGGGGTCTATGCCTGTTGAATATCTCCGTCCCGTGCTGTGCTCAACAGAAGGTGAAGATGCCAACGGTAATGCGGTTGCATTCTTTGGTTCCAACAACGGTTTTGTATATCAGTTCGATGCCGGAACCAGTTTTGACGGCGATCCAATCGCGGCCAGTATCAATTTGGTTTACAACTCAATGCGATCGCCGCGCGTGCTTAAACGGTACCGCAAAGCGAGCGTCGAATTGTCCGGCAGCTATTACGCACAGATTCAATTCGGTTACGACTTGGGTTATCGCCGGCCAGACGTGCCGCAACCGTTTGACACAACGACCGACGCTGACCTGCGCTCAAGCTACTGGGACAGTTTGATCTGGGACAACTTCGTATGGGACGGCTCCGATGTTACGCCTTCGGAGATTGGAATCGATGGCACTGCCGAGAATATCGCGATCCGCATCACCGCCTTGTCAGATTTGTATGAACCGTTCACGGTCAACACTATTGTCCTGCACTACACTCCGCGCCGAGGACTTCGATGAGCAATCCGTATTACACGCATACTACTTATCCAACGCCTAATTCGCCAGGCTCTTCGGCGGCGCTTCGCGCAGAGCTTGAATTCATCACGGCTGGTTTCGATCTATTGCCCACGTTGACGGGCAACGGCTACAAGGTTGCGATGATCAACAGCACCGGCACAGCAATCATCGCATCTGCTGCACTGCAAGCCCTGGCAATTACAAGCTCCACACTGGATTCGACACCAATTGGCGCGACAACTCGAGCAGCCGGAAACTTCACGACATTGTCTGCCAATAGCACGGTTAGCCTGGGTTCAAGCGTTACCATCGCCGGCGGCACGATTAACAACACCCCGATCGGCGGCACTACGCCCTCAAGCGGCGCATTCACGACGGTGTCCGCTTCCAGCGGATTTACCGGCAACTTGACGGGCAACGTCACCGGCAATTTGACGGGCAACGTGACTGGTAACGTCAGCGGCAACTTGACCGGTAACGTTACTGCCGCCAGCGGCACCTCGACGTTTAACAACGTCACGATCAACGGCACGCTGGATATGGATGCGGGCAGCTCCGCGACCATCATCAACCTTCCCAATCCGACAAATAGCGGCGATGCAGCCAACAAAGGTTACGTCGATACGCAAGATGCCCTGCGTCTAGCCCTTACCGGCGGCACGATGTCGGGCGCCATTGCGATGGGTACCAACAGGATTACCGGCCTTGGCGATCCTTCGGCCGCACAAGACGCGGCTACCAAAAACTACGTCGACAGTGTGGCACAAGGCCTTGATGTGAAGGCAAGCGTTCGGGTCGCAACTACAACCAACATTACGCTATCCGGCACTCAAACGATTGACGGCGTGGGAGTGATCGCGGGTGATCGAGTGCTGGTCAAAAACCAGAGCACGGCCGCCGACAACGGTGTGTATGTTGTTGCCGCAGGCGTCTGGACACGTTCCACAGACATGGATGTTTGGACTGAGCTTCCCGGTGCGTTTTTGTTTGTTGAACAAGGCACGACAAACGACAACAGCGGTTGGGTGTGTACCGTTGCTGCTGGCGGGACGCTAGGGTCAACAGCCATTACGTTTGAACAGTTTTCAGGTGCCGGTCAAATCACTGCCGGCACCGGTATGACCAAGACCGGCAACACGCTCAACGTCAATACCGCATCAGCTTCACGCATTGTTGTAAATTCAGATGATATCGACCTGGCCACAACGGGCGTGACTGGCGGCACCTACGCGGGTTTGACTGTCGACACGTACGGCCGCGTTACTTCTGCGGCTACATACACCACTTTGGCTGGTTACGGGATTACCGACGCGTATACCAAGACGCAGATTGACACAACGGTATCTGGCCTGTTGGCGAAATCGGGCGGCACAATGTCGGGCGCTATTGCCATGGGGTCCAACAAGATCACCGGCATGGCTGATCCAACAGCTAACCAGGACGCGACCACCAAGTTTTACGTCGACTCTATTCTTGGTAGTGCCACCAGCGCAGCGGCTTCTGCGTCTGCTGCAGCAACTAGCGCTACCAACGCCTCGAACAGTGCCACTGCAGCCAGCGGCAGCGCCACAAGCGCAGCCAACAGCGCGACTGCCGCTGCGGCTAGTTACGACAGTTTTGACGATCGCTATCTAGGCAGCAAAACCAGCGATCCAACGGTTGACAACGACGGCAACGCGCTATTGACCGGCGCACTGTATTGGAACAGCGTTGCCAATGTAATGAAGGTCTACGACGGCGCCGCTTGGACTGCCGCTTACGTTCCGGCCGCGGGCTATTTGCAGCTGAGCGGCGGAACAATGACCGGCAGCATTGCCATGAGCAACAATCAAGTAACCGGCCTTGGCTCGCCGTCTGCCAGTGGTGATGCGGCTACCAAAGGGTATGTCGACACCGCATTAGGTTCGTACCTAACGACTGCATCTGCTGCGTCGACCTACCTGCCGCTGGCTGGCGGCACGCTGTCGGGCAACTTGACCTTCAGCGGCAGCAACGCTCGACTGATCGCAGATTTATCGTCTGCCACTCGACTGTTTGCGCAGACGTCGACCACCAACGGCAACACGCTGTTTGGTCTTCTGCCCAACGGCACCTCCGTCAACAGCCAGCTTCAAGTTTACGGGGCGTCCGATCCCACCAACGCGGCGTTCGGCACGCTGACGATCAACGCAACCGCGGTTCAACTTCAGTCTACCGCTGCCGGCACTGGCACAACACTGCCGCTGCGGTTTTTGGTCGGATCGACCGAGGCCGCGCGCATATCGACCGCGGCCAACGTGTTGATCGGCACCTCGACGGATGACGGGGTCAACAAGCTGCAACTGTTCGGCTCTGCTCGAGTGCAGGCCGCAAGTACGCAAGACGCGGTGATCCTCGCCGGTCGCGCGGGCGGGACGAGCTCGTACGCCGTCACGCTTTCACCTACGACGCTGACGGCTAATCGCACGCTGACGCTTCCTGATGCTTCTACCACGCTTGTTGGCACAGACACTACCCAGACGCTCACCAACAAAACCATTAACGGCAGTAGCAACACCATCACTAACGTGAGCTTAGCAAGTGCTGTTACAGGCACATTGCCAGTAGCTAATGGCGGGACAGGCGCTACAACTTTAACTGGTGTACTCAAAGGCAACGGCACAAGCGCGTTTACTGCCGCAACAGCAGGAACAGACTATCTTGCGCCCCCATCAGGAACGGCAATTCTAAAAGCAAATTCCGGGGGCGCTTTAGCAAATGCTACCGCTGGTACAGATTACGTTGCTCCTGGCACTGCTACAACTTTCACCGCTCTTCAAACTTTCAGCGGGTCCACTAGCGTCGCCGCATCAAAACTCACAAACGCCAAGGAAGTCGCAACGGTTTCAGCCACTGCTGCCACAGGAACAATTAATTATGATGTAACCACGCAGTCGGTTCTTTACTACACCAGCAACGCATCTGCAAACTGGACGGTGAACTTTCGTGGCTCAAGCGGTACGAGCCTTAATACATTGATGAGTACAGGCGAGTCAATGACGGTTGCTTTTCTTGTTACTCAAGGTGCAACAGCTTACTACAATAGCGCAGTGCAAGTAGACGGTTCGTCGGTCACGCCTAAATACCAAGGCGGCACAGCATGGTCAGCGGG
>RGUK01000093.1 GCA_010027825.1 bacterium | reverse complement strand
GGCGCTCCAGCCATTGGCGCTCCAGCCATTGGCGCTCCAGCCATTGGTGCCGTTGGCGCTCCAGCCATTGGTGCCGTTGGCGCTCCAGCCGTTGGCGAAATCTGTCGCGATGCAAAGTCGACCGTTGTGCCTTCAAAAGACGAACCCGGAACATTTGCCAGCGGTGTGCTGTTCAAGTTTGGCGCGGCGTTGCTAATCAAGCCCGCGTTGGGGTTTGCCACTATGTCCGTGGAAATGATGTTGTTGGGTTGAGGAACGATGCCCACTTCTACTTGCGGCACAGCAGTAGGTGTTTGCGTAAGCGCGCCGGTCGGCGCAGCACCTGCGCCATTGACGGGTGCTGCGTTACCGATTCCAAACGTATCGTTCAACGTGCCGCCGATGGTGAAGCTGCCGATGTTTTCTACAAGTGCGCCAACGTGCCGATGTTTTCTACAAGTGCGCCAACGCCGCCCGCAAGACCAGCAACCATGCCGATCTTGGAAAGGGTCTTATTGCCAGTCACGTTGCCAACGAGGCTGATTGCAGCACCGGCAAACGCTAGCCCCTGCATTAACGTAGCTGTTCCGGCCAGCACCGGGCCGCCCGTGGCTAACAAAGTACCGACTGAGATGATCGCGCTTACCGGGTCGTTTCTCTCGCCGTAGGCTGGGCCGCCGTGCGGATCGCCGATCGGATGCTCGAGTCCCATGGCACGCGTCTGCGCGCGGCTGAGGTAGGTTTTTTGGTGGCGGGGTAGATACATGCTTAGCTCCTCGCGAAGGGCAGCCGCCCTAGCAGGTAATAGGAAAATTGATCATCTCTCCAGGTTGGCTTGAAACCCAGGCGCTGCACAAAGCGCCGCTCCTGAGTCCTGTCGCGCAACACGCGGGTGGTTAAGAAGCCGTATTCGTCAAGAAGTGGCGCAACAAATTGCTGCGCACGTCGGCGAGAAAATTTGCGACGCTGGTGCTGAGGAGCCACGGCAAGATGAACTTCAGTGCCGTTGCGCATGACGGCAGCCAAGAGCTCGCCGTCTTCTTCGATCGCGTGAATCTCCCACTGCTCTGGGAGCTCCGCAGGCCACCACGCGCCAAGTGCGGTAAGCAGCAGCTTTTGGGCTTCAGTAGTCATTACCCAAAGCTCACAAGGTCGGTAAGACCAGAGACATTGCTGTTAAGGTTATCTAGCAACGTCATACTGTTTTTCAGTACGCTTAATTGCTTGGTTACCGCATTGGTCAGAGAGGTTGAGTCAAGGTCAGGGTTGGCGTACAGATCGGAGATATTCTTCATCGCCTGCTGATACGCTTCTGACGCGCTAGCCGACGTCTGCATCAGCTGTTTGTACTGTGATTCCGTATTGGCCAAAGCTGTGCGGGTATTAGCGTCAAGCGTTTGCAGTTCGTTTTTAGTCTTGTTGTCCGCAGTGGCAAGCGCCGATTTAAATGAGTTGTCCAGCTGCTGCATGACCAACTTGTTTTGAGCCTCGGCGTTAACCAAACGAGTCTGCTGGTCGCGCTGCGCGTTGGCTTCGGCTACGGCGTTGAGCTGCTGAGCGTTGAACTGGTTGGTCTGGTTGCCGGCTTGTGCGTTGGCCAGGTTGACCTGCGTTTGGCGGCCGGCGTTGTCAAGTGACACCCGCGTGCCGAGTTCTGCGTTGAACTGGTTGGCCTGGTTCGCAGCAGCGGCGCTGAACTGCGCGGCCTGGTTGTTGGCCTGCTGATTGTTGAGAGCAAACGTGTTTTGCGCGCCAGCGTTGGCCGCATTTGCTTGAGTGCCCAAAGATGAGTTCTGCAGCGCGGCAGTGTTTTGCGCACCAGCGCTGAACTGAGAAGCTTGATTAAGCGCCTGTTGGTTATTGAGCGAAAATGTGTTCTGCGCGCCAGCGTTGGCCGCGTTTGCTTGCGTGCCCAGCTGCGCGTTTTGCAGAGCGGCGGTGTTGCCAGCGTTGGCGGTAAATTGCAATGCGGCGTTGTTGGCCTGCTGATTGTTAAGCGCGAACGTGTTTTGCGCTCCGGCGTTGGCCGCACTTGCTTGTGTGCCCAGCTGAGCGTTCTGTAAAGCAGCAACGTTGCCGGCGTTAGCCGTAAATTGCGAAGCCGCGTTTTCTTGACCAGCGTTAAATTGCGCCATGTTGTTCATCGCATCAGCGTTGAATCTACCGGCCGACGCATAAGTGTTTGCGTCAGCAGTAGCGATGGGTAGCGCGTTTCTAAGCACTGCGTCATAGCCAGCGCCAATTGCCATGCTTGAATTAAGCAGGCCGCGCTGGTTCATGTTTTGCAACGCAGAAGTCCTGGCTTGCTGCAACAGCGGCGAGTTGGCCGCTACGATTCCTTGCAGCTGGCCTTGAACCGTTTGATTGCTGTTGATGTCCCAGGGGTTGGTTTTGCCGGTAGAGGCGGTATAGCCGGTGCTTCCTGCTTTGTCGGCGGAATAGGTATTCGCGGTACCCAGATTATTGGCGTTGTATCCAGTGCTACCTGCCTTATCGGCTGAATAGGTGGTTGCGGTGCCAAGGGTGTTGGCGTTATAGCCGGTACTGCCTGCCTTATCGGCGCTGTAGGTCGAAGCAGTTCCGGTCTGCGATGGGCTGTAGCCCATTACACCGGCTGTGTTAGCAAAAGCGTTGCTCGAGCCAGCCGTGTTTAATCCTGCTTGAGTTGCCGTGCCAGAAGAAGACGCATTAGCCGTGGCCGTGGCACCAGTGGCGTTTGTAAGGAAGTTTTTATCTAGAGAGGGATTGGTTACGTCGGCCATAAGGGCACCTCATAAATGAAAAAGCCGCGGGCTCGCGCCAGCGGCTTTTCACGGACGCACTTGTCCGTGGAGTTGATTTTACGTCATTAAAACCGCATACGCAAAGTCCTGTCGTTCAATCGTCACGCGCATTTCGCTACGATAGCGTTGGTTTCTCCAACCCTACCGCAACGAAAGGAAATGCCATGTTTGACCTGCACATCGACCTTGATCTCGACGGCGACATCGAGATCCACTCCAACAGCTTAGAAATCGTTCACCAGATCGCCGAACTGATCGAAATGTGGAAAGCTGACCGCGACGCCGCTCTTGACGAAGAGTACGAGTCAGAGGACGAAGTCGAAGACGAAGACGAAGACGAAGACGAAGACGAAGAGTGATCCCCGCTAGGCCTACGGTTTCAAGCACACCTGCTTGACGTAGGCCTGCAATCCAATTAACTGCGACCGGATTCCGTCAGCTTCTGCTGCCAGCTGCGTAATAGCTCCTGCACACGTTCCGAAAAGCTCCGATTCTGCGGCTCGTCCATTAACGCTGGCGCAGGTGGCGGGATTTGCACTGGCTGCGCGGGCCTCGCGGGCAGCGAGGGTGTGGCGCAACCGATCAAGCTCAGACAAAGCACCAGTGGCAGCATTAGCAGCCGCGCGCTTGGTTTGCTCATATTTCATCTCCGCTTGTTGTTTCTCAGCAATTAGCGCTTGTTCTTTAGCGCGCTGCAGGCGTTCATACTCTAAGGCTCGTTCTGTCTGTTCAGCCAGCGCTTTATCGTAAGCTTTCTTACCGCTGACCTTTCCCTCGTGATAGACCCAGCCGTGGGAGAACACCAGGCCTAGCGCAAAGAGAACCGCGCCAATCAGTTTTGGGTACGCAAAAATCACATCGACCCTCCCACGCATTGCCGGTACTCAGCCTGGCGCCGCTTGGTCAACCCCGGCAAGGCGTTGCCCTGGAACTTGTCCCAACGCAGCAGCTGCGCGCAGGCCGCCGAATAGTCGCCAGCCTTCAGCTTGGTTACCAGGGTGGACTTGCAAGCGGCGTCGGTGCCCACGTTGTAGGCCCAGCTCACGATCGCGTCCCACTCGTGCTGGTGCATCGGCACGTCGCCGATACAGCTCTTATACAGCTCTTGAGCTCGCGTTCAAAATTCGAGACGTGCTCGCCAAGTCGGATCAGCGCTCGCACTGGATCGGTCTTGTCGGTCGGCTTGACGCCAGTCGCGTCACCAAAACCAATCGTTAGCCGGTCACCTTTAACCGGGATGATCGGCCGCTCTGAATAGCCTTCATGTACGCCGATTGAAATGAGTGCCACCGCGCTCAACGTCAGCGCGGCGATTGGCCTGCGGTCCATCACACCACCACGCCGCCACGGAAATAGGCTCGGCCGTTCACAACCTCGCACAATTCAGGTGGCATAAGCATGCCATCCTCGTCGTATTTCAACACCGCAAAACCCTGCGCCCATGGCCGAGGGTTGTCTACCTCAAGTAAATGCGTATGCCCGGTCACAACATGGCACCCGCCCCTTAAAGTGTTGTTGTATGCGCTATGAATGCCGCCGGCGATTCGGTGCTTCACCATCGTGTTGCCGTTTATGAAAACCGACCAAGAAACGTCCCAGTGCGGCAAGTGATCTTTAAGCGTCGTGCCTTTGATGCCGCGGTATTCGGAAGCGGTCATCGCTAAACGACGGTCATATCTAATGTCATGGTTGCCAATGGTGCGCATCAACACTGCGCCTTTAGCCGCTTTCTGAATTTTGCTCATGCAGTCTTGCACTGCGTCGAGCTCCTCTTTAAGCGTCGGGGCGTTTTCTTCCCAGCCGAGGGGTCCGTGGCTGTGAATCGAGTTGCCATCCAAAATATCGCCGTTGGCAATCACGATTTTAGGTTTGAGGTCTTTGATAAGACACAGCAGGGCTTGCAGCCCCAGACTTTGTTCGCCAGGGTAGAAATGCGCATCGGAAAAAACTATCACGTAGCCCGTTACATCGGCCAACGCCCGCACACCATCTTGGGGTTTTACGTAGCGAGTCTTAATGCTGGTCAGCGGCTTGTCCGTGGCCAGGTCAACGCCATGAGCTTGTTGAATGCGGTTGCGCCTGCTGTAAACGTTGCGAACGGCAATACCCAGGTGTTCAGCAACACCCGTTGGGTTGCCGTGCTTTTTCCAGAGCTGGATGAACTCGGCATCGGTACAGCTTGCAGCAGCCATCACTATTCCTTTTTCCGACCTGGCGGATCTTCCCAAACGATTATTACAAGTTTCGGAAGATTCTTTATTTTTTGAATTCTTTGTAAATTTGATACAGCTTGTGCCCGATCATGATCAAGGTGTAGACAAGCGTAGCCCACAGCAGAATTTCGGAGATTTGGTAGCCCGCCACGCTGGCGATTGAAACGGAGACTGGCGGGGCAGCTTTAGCGGCGATGGTTCCTGCGGATTCGTGCGAGTTCACTTCGTGCTCCTACTTCTTCGCGGCCGCTCTCATGTTGTCGACCAGGTTGGGGTATGGTCGGCCGGCTTTGGCCGCAGCTTGCTTGGCTGACGCCTTTTGCTTCGGCGAAAGTTGCTTGGGTTTACCCGCGCTTTTTGGGCGCGGTTTATCCCAGACCATTGCGTCCTTGATAAGTCCACTCATGTCAGCACTTCCATTTGCGTAACGATTTGTTGATCCGGCTGTCCGGGTCCTTCGCGGTCTTGGCAGACGTCAGCTTCTTCTTCATGCCTTCCATCCGAGCGCAAAAGGAATCCTTGCGGGCACCGCCTTCGGGCTGCGGTGCCTTGAGGTGGCCGCCGGTTTCCCGGTTATAGCTGGCGCGGCCCTTGGCGTTGAGCCCGCCTTCAGGGTTTTTGCCTTCCTTGCGCTGCCAGGCCGGCGTCTTCATCGCGCCTTTAATGAGCCCGCTCATTTTCCAGTTGGGGTCGTTGCCGCAGGTGTTTGGTTTACGACTACCGGATTGACGACCACGGGATTGACAATCTTCGGATCAACAATCGTTGGATCAACAACAAACGGTTCGATCTTAATGACTTCAGGCTTTACGACAACCAGTTTTTCTTGCGTCACGACTTGAGTCGGGTTGTAAGTCGTCGTCACATTAGCTGCTGGCGCCTGGATCTTGTCTGCAATACTGATAAACGCGGCGCTTGTGCTCTGTGTATTAGCAACCGACGCACTCGCTGCATTGGTGTTTGCAGTGTTGGCTATCGAGGTGAACGCTGAATTTGTGCTTGCAGTGTTGGATACTGAAGCGTTGCTCTGTGATTGCTGGATAGCGACGTTGCCGCGCACTTGCTCCATGCCCAAAGCGACTTGGCGGTTGATGCCATAAATCTGCGCAACACTTGGCAGGATGGTTGCGATTGCCTGCAGCGTGGTGTCTGCGGC
>RGUK01000092.1 GCA_010027825.1 bacterium | reverse complement strand
TCAACGACACCACGAACCATTCCCGGACCAGAAATTTGTTGTGCGGCAGACGCAACCCCTGTAACAATATCTGGAATTGAAGCCGCTGCCTCAACAAAGTCTGCACCAGTCTTCATAACGGCTGTTTGGAAGTTACCTTGACTCTTTTGGGTTTTCTCTGCTTCCTGTTTCTGAGTCTTTTTTTGAAGGTACTTCTTTGCTATTGAAGATGCCTCTTGGTTGTCTTTAGCATCAACTTCAATTTCTTCTCCGTCTGGGAGTACAACTATAAAACCGTTCATGGAATTACGTTCCCGTCAACGTCAACCCTTACCCTAGGCTTTGAAGTGTCACCTTGTTGAGTTTCTTTTTTCTGCCCAGTACGTATATTACCACCTGTATAATCTTTTAGCCAAGTCATAAAATCTTTACGGTTAGGATTCTTCTCAAACGAACCCGGCTTGGATGGGTCAAGAATTGGGTTTTGATTTACATAGTCAAGGTAGATACCTTCAAAATTTTCATTAGTGCCAAAAAGGGTAAAAAACCTTTGCATATCAGTTCGCTGCTGTTGTTCTGCCTTTACTAATTCCTTGTAAAAACCTACTAGTTTTTTATTCACTTCATAACGGTTATTAGGGCCGGGAGTTGCAAGTAGTAACTGTTGGGCATCAAAATCTGAGGTAGCTCCGCTTCCCGGCTCTCTGTTCCCGGGGGCAAATTTGGATTGAAGTGCCGCAAGATATTGCACATCGTTGTCCACCAACTTCCAAACCTCTCCAACCACACGACCAGTCTTGCCTTTAGAATTTTCTATTGCATTCTCAAGTCGGTTTGTAGACAACATGATACGGGAAAGCTCTTGGCCTCTTTCTTGGTATTTAGGACTGTTAATAAGATCTATATATTTTTGATATACGTCCCTACCTAGCTTTTCTGGGCTTTTACTTATCTTCTCTATGTGCTGTCTAAATCCGGGGTATTTCTCATCAAAAGACATCCCCATGTCTTCAAAGCTCTGCTGTGGAGTACTGGTCGGACTAACTGGCGGTGGATTCAATGTAGTTCCACGTGGAACTTCTATAAGTGGCATACTTGACGTGTCAACCTGCCCACCTTGAGGCGAGCCTTGAAGTGTAGCAAATGGGTCTGCTCCAGCAGCACTAGTGCTCTGCCCCATCTTATTGTTTGCGTACATCAACTGAGTCTTAGCCATAGTCCCTTTATATGACTGTAAGCCAAGCTCTTGCGCCTTCTTAGCTGCCCATGTGGCAGCGTTTGACTCATCAATCTCCTGAGGGTCCTCAGAAGCAGCTTTAATAAGCTGTGCCATAGCCTCTGGAGTATCAGCAAACTTTTCAAATGTGTTCAAAAGAGACTGAATACGGGTTGAACCAGTCTTAGCCGCCTCACTCAATAATTTATAGTTGTTCGCAGGGTTTGAAATTTCGCTTGCAATTCTCTTTTGAAAAACCTCATCCGCGCTTTCGGTTGGTTTAGATGCGTCAAAAATATTCTGACGGAAGCGCGAAGTGGCAGCTCTCATCTGGTCGCCAAAGCTAGGACCACTCTCACGTTCCAAAATGGAACTAATGGTATCACGAGCCTTAGCTGCTCGTTCAGACACTCCTACAATCGTCTTATCATCAGCTATTGCCATTGTAACCCCCTCCAAATGCGCGTGGTGTGGCTAACTGAACCCCTTGAGCGTATGGGGTATTTGCTGCGTTTTGACCACCAGAGCGGCGTTGCTGTTGCGCTCTTAAAATCAAGTCTGAAATAGTCTGAGCCATATCTACACGATTAGCCTGACTCTTTTGAATCCTATCCTGCTGATTAGATACAAAAGGCTGATAAGCACTCGCCATCCCGCCAGACTGATTCGCTAGGTCAAGAATTGTATTGCGTGTGTCGTCACGTGCCGCAGCTTCTTGGTCTAGGAAACCTTTGGTTGCCACACGGTTAAGAATTTCATCAGCCCTCTCAGGGTCAAACATTGCCTGACGACCCATAGCTTCATTTCTACGGTTAGTTTTAACAATTTCATCAATAGCTGAAACAAAATCCGCCCTACGCTTCTGTGCATTAATATTGTAAAGCTGTTGGAAAATAGGACTATTAGGATTAGCCGCAGCTTCTTGATACTCGCGTTGGCGATTAAGAGCCTCCAATCCTTGCTGCTCCGCTTGCGTTTGCCGTGGTCGCTGCAAAGCTCCAATAACCGCTGGGGCGGCTCTTATGATGTCAGGCATTACGCTTTTCAAAAAACTCCCAAGAGCCACTATCTTATCCCTCCAACTTCTCCGTACAATGTAAAACCACTCACTACATCAGGACCACTTAAACTTGACGATGTTATGATTATCTTAGCTTCTTCCCCCCTCACTCGTAAAGGGGTCTTTGCGAGTTGAACCCCTGAACCACCAATAGGAGTTGTCCCAACAACGGCTTGCCCAATAACACCTCCACCTGTGCTTGTTACCGAAACGGTGTCTTTTGATAGGTTATCAAACCCAGCGTTTGCTACAATGTTGTAAGTAATTGAACCTCCAGATTCAAAATTAAATCTTATATACTTCACGGATTTTATTCTTACAGACCTTTGTGGGTCTTCAAGTCGCACATAGGGAAACTCCATAGAAGTTGTAATTATATCGCCATTGTCACTAAACCCATCGTCCATTAACCACACGCCGCCATTAGAACCACAAGCAACCAAGTCCCCATTTTGCCTAACATAATAGTGATTCATGTTAGCATATGTTCCATCAAAGTAACTCCAAGTCCCGCCACTTCTTAATGTTCCGTCCAAATTGGCTACACTTGTTTGGTTAAAATTATAAATAATTCCTCCAATTTTAAACATCATCCAGTTTCTACGTGGATAGAATATAACTTGAATATCATCGGCGGCGGTCTGAGCAATTTGCGAGCGTACCCTGCTTTTTATAACCTCACTTAAATTCCCAGAAACAAGGCTGTTGTTATTACTCCCAACCGAGGCATTAAGCAGACCGTCAGGGTTGACAAACATAAGTTCGTTACCATTTGATATTATTCCAAATCTACTTACAAGTCCCTGAGGATAAACAATTACAGGAGCAAAACTTACAACCGAAGTAGAAGTATCCTGAATGGGGTCAACACCAGAAAACACATAGACGTATCTTTTCCCAGCAACTACAAGGAATCTCTGGTATGTCGTCATTGAAATCAAAGTATCTCCAATCGGCTGCAACTGTCCAAAGTTATAGGCAGAAGCATCTAAGGTATTTTGAAACGTAGTAAGGTCTTGGATATCATCTTTTGCCGTGATTCTGATTTTGTTTGGGTCACGAACATCAAACAAATACCCCCTTCCCCAGTTAATATGTAAGTAATTACTTATTGGCATTGCATCCTTAAGAAAGACCAAGGAATCCCCAGACGTCTGACCCGTAACGGTAGGAACAGTAAGGTTTGTACCAACCGCACTAACTCTCATAACTGCATTTTGGGTAGTATTAATAATATAATCACCAACTCTTATTTTGGTTGTTGAAAAGTTTACCCCGCTAACTGCAATAGTGGTAGAGTTTGTTCCTGAACCAGCAGTTGCAATGTTATCAAAAATACCTGTATTAGTACCGACAGGTATTATGTTAAGAGCAACCGTGTCTATAAGTACATAAGCGTCTCCCGGCGCTTGGTTAGATGTAGCAGCTCCTGAACCCTTACCAGCGGTTCCGATGCTTGTATGTGTGATTGTGGCAGTCGCAATATTTGTAACGGCACCATAAGCATTCTTGGTGACGTTCCACACTATATCATTGTTTGCTGCAAATAGATTGGTATAGTTGCTTACATTTGAATCTTGAAGGGTGGTTGCATTTGAACCAGCAGCCGCTTTGCCTTCTACAATTCTAGCTACTGCGTCTTGAAATGTTAGCCCACCATCCTTGGTGATAAAGTTGCGGGACGTTCCATTGCAAAAAAGCATCGAATTGCCAGACTGAATACTTAAAATTCTTCCATTACCCTTACCCGTAACTACAGCAGTCCAAGTTGTTCCATTGTAGCGGTAAAGAGTTCCAGTATCAGTGCTTGCCATATTAACAATACTGCCATCCTCAGCAATGTACTCATGGAATCTTGTTAGGTTTGGACTTCCGGGCACCTGAGGTAATAACCTGCTAAACCCTCTGCGACGCTCTGCGGCACCAGTAATATTAATAAACCTGTTTCTAAGGTCCGGGGAATACTCTAGCGACTCCTCTGAACGCGCAAAGTCCGTCGCCATTCCATTACGAGGGACGGTGTAAGAAATGCTTTGCATCTATCCCCTCCTTCTGTAAATGGCACTATTAGGCGAGAACTTCCTCCAATACCCTGCATCTAGTTTGTGCCTATTAAACTGGTCCCTAAGCATTGCCACAAACTTTTCGCGTTCTTTTGTGTAGTGGTCTGACTGTGAACCACCCTCTTCATCCAAAATCATCCTACAAAGCAACCCTTGGCACACAAGGGTACTATTAAACGGAATAATTGTGCTTGTATCAGATGCCGTAGTATAGCGGGTAGGGATTCTCTGCCAAAGAACGTCCATCACGTACCCATCCTCAGTTGTCGCGGGGGTTGGATTAACCCGAATGATAGGATTACCGATTGAGTCAACCCCAAACAGTGCATATTGGCGAGGACTACCAGTTGTGTTGAGGTTCCTCTGTAAAAGGCGCATATCTTCAATTGAAACCTGATTCATCAAAATCCGATTAGGCCCATAATAAATGTCCTTAATTGTCTTTACTGCATCCGTCGTATTGACGCTGTAATCGTAAACCCCAGCAACAATTGTCGTGTTAGTGGTATTCAACATTTCAGGCCACATGCCGTAGTCATCAATTTCCTTAATTACATCATCAAGATAATCCATCATTAAAACAACCTGAGCGTCTTGAGTCAAAGACGTTGCCGCGTTGTTTACGCCCAGTTTTCTCCTTACAGTGTTTAGGGTGTCTAGGATTGAAAGTCTAAGGTCTGCAAGTGCCATGTTTCACCTAATAGGCAAAGGTTGTAAATTGAGTTGATGTCTCACACACAATCATAATTTTGCTCCCAGAAGTAAGGCTAAATGAATTATTTGTCCCAAGGGCATCAATTTGACCCCCAGAAGGCGGATAAATAAGAGCTGTGGTAGCGGTGCTATTTCTTACAATTTGAATTCTACCTACTACTGCCGCAAGGACAAAAGCGGTTTGACCTACTGCCGTAGTTAAAATTGCATATGGTGCCACAAGGCTTGCTGCCCCTGCCTGCACTGTCCCAACTCCAGCAATCGTTGAAACAGATGTGGTAATCTGAGTGCTAAAACTCAAATTTGTTGTGTTAGCATTGGTAATCGTTGAGGTCGAAAGGGTTGATGTAGTCGACGTAAGGGTTGTGACCGTACCAGTAGTTGCTGTTAGACTGGTCGTAGTCAGCGTATTGGCCGTAAAAGTATCAAGGCTGAATGTTGTGACCGTCAGGGTCGGAACGATGAGAGTACCACTAAGAGTCTGTGTTCCAGTATCCAAAAGATTAACAAAACTGTCCCAAGCGTCACCGTAGTTAGTCCCAGATGGAATATCCCCGTTCTCAAACAGGGTTTTTAGGGTTGCTCTAGTTTGTGCAGTCATGGCTACCTCACTACAAATGTTTCTTCTATGGCAGCCTCACCAATCCCAACGTCAAATAGATGATACGCCGCACCATTGGTGTTTGTCAAAACATTAGTTTCACCTACAAATAATTCAAAAACAGGAGCCGGGGTGGTTGGGCTTGTATCTGGACGCATATTTACGATTTTAGCGTAATCCGGCAGCGGCCTTACAAAGTCTTGAGGATTCCTTCTAAGCTGATGGCTCTTTCTAACCATGTTTCCACGGTAATCAATTGCCATTTTTGATGCATACTGAACGACACCAGTAAGGTCGTCTTGGACCAAGTGGTCGCCTATTTTGTGCTTTTTACGAATTGGCATAACCATATCATAGATAAAATAAAAAGGCCCCGCAAGGGGCCTTCTTTCTTTGGCCTATTAGGCTCCGGGAGAACCCCAGACTGCGCGTGGGTCGGCAGTAACGACACTAAAGCCACCGTGAACGGTAAACTTGAGGTCTTTGCTGTCAAACACCATGTCTTTGTCTGGCTCAGGCTTGA
>RGUK01000091.1 GCA_010027825.1 bacterium | reverse complement strand
ACTCGTCGTCCACGAAATCGTTTGTTTCATGCGGCCGGATGGCCCGCAGTTCTTCACGCTCCGGCTCGATCCAGCCCAGCTCGTGCGCTCGGGCCAGTTCTTTGGTGCGGTCGCTGTGATTGAGCTCCGCCAGCACCACCCGCTCCGCGCTCACGCGGCGCGCCTTCTCCAGCGCCAGCTCGTAGTGCAGAAATTCCGGGGTCGGCGTCATGCCCGCTCCTTGATTTTTTTCCAGAACCAGTCCACCGCCTGGCGGATGTTCTCCAGCGTCAGGCACTTGGTCGTAAAGTGGATCACGTTCCAGCCGCTATATGCCGCCAGCCTCCCCTTTTCCGCGTCTTTAACCTGCCCCATCCCTCCGCTGTGCCGGCCGCGGACAAACACGCCGCCGTCCAGCTCAATGGCGGCCTTAAAGCCGTTAATTGCCTGGTGGGCGTAGTCGAACCGAAACCGGCGGCCGGGAAAGAACGTCACCTCCTTGGTCAAAGCCGGCCCTTTGTGCAAAGCCCACAGCCGCTCAAACTGGCTGGCCAGGCGGCTCACTGGTCGATCCCTCCGGTCTTCCACTCGCCCTTGATTTCCAGCGGCTGGCGGTCAATCGCCTCCAGGCACCGCACCTTGGCGGCCAGTCCGGCAATCACCTCGTTCGCTTTAATCAGATCCGCCTCCACCTTTTTCAGGCGGTGCTGCAGATCCACCATCACGGTAAACATGGAAAACTCACCGGCCCCAACGCTTTTGCTGTTGGCCTTCAGAACGCCCTCTGCCTCAAGGTCCCGAATCATCAGTCCACCAGCTCTTTCTTGAACTTGTCCCACAGCCAGCACAGGAACGCGCCTGTAAAGACCAGCCCCGAAACGCCCGCTCCAAAAAGGAATGCGTAAAAAATAATCGTGGCCGTTAACTGGCCCAAATAAACGACCAGTTCCCAATTCATCGCAGGCCCGCCCATCCGCGCAGAATTTCGTCGCGTGTGTGATCCACCAGCCACGCGCTTTTCTGCGCCGCCAGCGTCGCTACGATTTCAGAAATTTCCGCCCGCTGATTTGTTTCCCGCTCTGTGGCGGTCTCTAAATTGCTGTCTGTTTTTTCGTCACGCGCACTAAATATTGTATTAATTTGCGTCATGCGGGTAGGTAATACTGAGGCGGTTTCAGTCGTCAACAATTATTTTTTGCTAAATTCAGCCGGCTCTTACGCCTGGCCAAAACCTTCGCCGCCCTCGCCTGTCGGGCCTTGGCAATCGCCCGCAATCTGGCTGGCGTCACCTTGCTTCCACCCCTCCTGCCCATGGCCGCAAAAAACTCGCTGACGGCGGGAGTCACGGGGGGCGTGCGCATGCTGGGTGGATATAATTTTGCGCGGTAGGCCGTCAAGCGTTTTCCCACCAGTGGGCACGATGCCTTGCAATTAGCACAACCCGTATTAAAAAGTGGCTTGGTTTCCCGGGGCGGGTGCAGCTCGCTCATCCGCACCTTGTGCACCGCCTTGTTCCTGGTCCGCCGGCTGGTCACGTAGGCCCACTGACCCTGGGCGTCCATCTCCACGTGCTCGATCCGCACCAGCGCCCCGGCCGCCAATCCGCACCCAAGCCGCGGCGGCCAATCCGTCGGGCACCAGCGGCACAAATTGCGATCTATTAGTTCATTAAAATTTTTACTCATCCAACCGTACATTGTAACGGCCTCAATCGGCAAAAGCAAACGCCCCCGCGCAAGGGCCTGTCACTTATGGGCTAATAGATTGTGGTTGATTTAGCAGGGCAATGGAGCGGTAATCTTTATTATGATTTTAAGATCGGCGCTTTTAATCTTATCCCTTGCCCCAGTAGTTCTGGCTGAGCCGAAGCCAGAGCACGCGGCCCCAGCCCTTGCCTCTCCACAGGCTGCCGCCCAGCCCACCCCGCCGGCCGGCCTTACCAAAAACATGGCCTATCTGCCGGAAGCCATGGTGACGGGCTTTTTGGAGGACAAAACCGTCATGGTTCTGGAACATGATAACAAGCAGTACCTGGTGATGGACTTTCCCGCCATGGACGTGGCGGTAGGCGAGACCCTGACCGCCATCGTGGTGCGCGGAAAAGTTGTGGAGCGACTGGGCAACCGGCGTGTCTATAACTGGTTTTCGGATGGGCAAGTCACGCCAGAGCTCATCCGCGCCTACCCTTCGCGCAAATACGCCGCCGCGTCTCCGCTGGAGTAACCAGCCGGTAGTGCGGAAGCCCCCGGATCCCCTTCCCCCACTTCACCCGGAAATCTTTCCGTTCCGCCAAACCCGCATCCACCAGATCCCTGCACCTCAGCTTGGCCATTTCATAGCAAAGCCCGATCTGCTCCCCCACCTCCCGGGCCGTTTTCCACCCCGGCGGCACGGTCTCCACCCGATGGCTCAGCATCCGGTCCAACGCCTCCGCCCACTCTGGCTTTTTGCTCACAACGGAAACCTCCACTCCCCCTTGACCGGCGTGGCCAGCCAGCTGACGCACGCATCGTGGCAATATTCCCCGTAGGCAAAGCCATGCCCCCACTGGTACGTGGCACGCCGAGCGCGGGCGTAGCCCATGGCTCCGATGTTGGCCAGCGTGCCCACGCAGATCCCCACCGGGGAACGCAGCACCCTGCCCCGAGCTATCTCCGGCCGGTGCAGGTGCGCCATGACGATGTTTTTGCCGACGGATTCCACGGTGTCCCGCACGGCGCTCACGGAACACTGGAAGCCGTGCAGGAACACGGTATCGCCCAAAAGAAAAAGCCCCTCCTCGATGTCGTAGGGCAACAGCCGGGCCTTTAGCTTTTTGATGGTTTGCTCAATGGCCTGCGTCCCCTGCTCTGCGGCATAGGCCACCACGGCGGATGGCGAGCGCACCAGAGACCAAAGCCTCGCTTCATGGTTTCCCTGCAGGCAGGTGGTCACCTCCAGCTCCTTGAGGTGGGTCATGCCATGCAGGTAATCATCGGCAAAACTGGCGGCGCGATCCGGCTCGTCCGGATCCTTGCGGGCACCAGCCCGCCAACAGGCGGTATCCAGAAAATCCCCTAAATGGATTGTCTCCACGGGGCGCCAACGGCGTTTGAAGGCCAGCACCTGTTCCCACGCGGGGCGATCTATAAATCCGGCGTGGGTGCAGCCCACCGCCATCCAGCGTCTCCACTTACGGACGACGTTCACTCGTTCTTTCGATGTGTCAAAGGCTTGTAAGCCTTCTTACTTCTTGTCTTGGTATCCGGGAAGCCCTTGCAGAATCTGCAGGATCCGGACGCATGATTCCCTGGCATCGGCCGCCGCCACGGATTTATCGGCCGCACCCTTGAGCGCCAGGTCCGCAATGACGGCCAGCTGCACCTTGTGCGTGTAAACGTAAGCCACGAGGTCCAGCACCTCGCTGATGGCATCGCTCCAGCACGGCCGCATCCACAGCGCCCCGCCATGCTCCTCCTGCCCCTTGCGGTATTTCTTGGAAAAATCCTTCACGAACGCCTCCATAATGGAGGCCAGATGCAGCTCGTGCTCCTTGCTCATCGGCGGCATGACGGGCGGCGTCATGGTTTACGGATCCCCACCTTACGAAGCTGCTTTGTACCACCACTGGTCTCGCGGCTGTTTTCGGCCTGCATCTTTTGCCGGTTACGCTCCGCCACGATGGTGCCGGGGCTGTCCCCTGCCCCTGGAATATCCCGCCAGGTCTTATAGCGGCCGTCCTGAAGGTGACCATTTTCCCAGCTAATCGCAACCAGGTTGAAAGTGATGCCGGCCTGCTCCCCCACCTTGTAGGCCGTCTGGTCATCCCAATCGGCCGTAAACATTTTTGGATCCTTGGGCGTGGGTTTTACCGGCACCCAATCAAAGGCAAGGCCGTAGTTGTGATAGCTCTCCCCGGCCCTGGCCTTGGTGACGATTGATCCGGGAGCCGTCCTACCCTTGGCGTACAATGCGCTCTGCTCCTCAAAACTGCGGAAGCCGCAGTAGATCAGCGGCTGAATGCCCGTCTGGATCATCTCATCCAGCCACTGCCGGACGCGCCGTTGGAATTGCAGCTCCAACGTGGAGACGGTTTTCAGCGTGCGGCTGCTAATCTCCAGAAGCGTGTTCACTTGGTTTCCGCTCGTGCGCGCCAGCGCTCTGTTTCAGCCAGGCTTGCAGATAGCGCCTTAAGCGCGGCGACATACTGGTCGCGGTAAGCGGACGGAGCCGGGCCGCTGACTTTTTCGATTTTGTCCCAATCGTAGATGAGCGCCTCGATCGTCTCCGGGCGCGGAGGCGGGCCGTCCGCAATCGGCGTGACGGTGGCACAGCCGTTTAAATTAAGAGCCAGCAGGAGGCCGGCGAGTCCACCAAGAATCAATCGTCTGATCGCGCTTGCGGCGCTCGGCCTCGATGACGGCATCACGATACTCTGTTTTGTTTTTCCCGCGGTTTTGCATCCACCAGAGAACCATTGCCGCCAGCGTGCCCAGGAATGTGATGGCACCGGCGATCATCCCCTCCCCCTATTTGCGGGAGATTTGCGAAATAAAATCGACGATCTTTTGGAGCGTCTTTTCAGGCTCGTCGCCGGGGATAATGGTGGCCACGGCGATGGCCGCGCCCAGCACGGCGGTGATGACGCCGAGATATGACTGCCAGTTGGTAACGATGTTTGAGATTAAGGAGGTTACGTCCATGCCCAGCCGGGCATGTCAAAGGCTAGGTAACGGGTTCCCCGGTAGCTGTGTCGTAGGTGCCACCGTAGGACCAGTATTCGTGAGCGCGGATTGATAAGCCTAGGCCGCCGTATTCAGGCAGCAAATTATTGGGAATATAAAAATTACAGGTGCCGCCGGGCCCGAAGTTTTCCAGGGAAATCTGACCACCCAGCGTGTTGAAAAATGTATTTTGGATGGACGATATGACATATTCGCCGGAGTCATCCCCTGGCTTAAAAAGAAAAAAAGCAGCCAGGCTGGTTCCGTTTGTGTTTGGGAAAAGTTGAAAAGCAAATTCACCCCCTATATTCCCCCAGGGGTCTGATAAGACTAGCCCCACACCGGGACAGACAAGATCCTCCTCCGATTCGGCATCCTTATAGAAATATTCCACATACTGTCCGTTGGAAATTCCACCTACCGTCCTGCCGGATACCGTCACGGTGACCCTCCATGTTTTGACGCGCCAATACATTTTCATAGCCTGTTCCAGCGTCGAATTAAAAATAAAATACTCCGGCAAATATGGCTCCTCGCATGAGAATGGGAAAACACCAGGATAAATAACCTGGCCCATAATTATAGCCCCAGCTTGCGGGCAAAGAGCGTAGAGGCGGTGGAAACGGCGGCCGTCAGCACCACCCAAGCCAGCCAGAGCTTGGTTTTTAGGCTGTTGGCGTCTGATTCCAGCTTGGTCACGGATTCCTCCAGGTGGGTTAGCTTCACCTTAAGGAGGTCCTTGATTTCGGTGACCTGCTCCATGATCCAGCGCTGGTTGGTCTCAATCGTGGTGATCCGCTTATCCAGGCCGTGGATGTCGGCAGAAAGGTTTTTGGGAGGCATGGCGGATCGTTAAGGTTTACGATTACGCTCACGGGGCAAACTCAAACTTCTCGCCTTCCGGCGTGATACGCACACACTCCCGGCCCTTGTCGTCATAGTACAGCTCCACCAGCCCTTCCTGCTCCATCCAGCGCAGGATGGACATGAGCTCTCCCCACTCCGTCTTTTGCGTTGGTTCCATGGTCAGAAGGGATTAAGGGGTTAAGGGATTCAGGGGTTCAGGAGCGTCGGGGTCAGTGGCATGAACCTCTAACGAATGAAAATAAAACCCCGCCCCCTTCAAAAAATACTCGAAGGATTGCACGACCTCGGCCAAAGATTCGGACGTGGTCGAAGCGGCGTTGACGGTCTTTACGCCGTTGTGTTCCGCCTCGGCGAGGAAGGTGTAGGTGATGTTCATTTTTGATAAAAATCCTGTATTGCAGGCGGCCAGATGACGGAGGCCATGCCAGCTAGGAAGGCTGGGAAAAGGTATCGAATTTGCGAAAACACACCCTCACCTTTTTGGATGAGGGGGGCCGTTTCCCCGAGGGTACTGCGGGTTTTCAAATTGTGCGTTTTGTTTGCCGTAATGATCATTTTTGATAAGTTTCGCGCGTTAGATATTCTCCGGCACGGGCGGGGCGAGGAACTGGACGGCATCGGCCTCGTCGTTGGTTTGGGCGGCGAG
>RGUK01000010.1 GCA_010027825.1 bacterium | reverse complement strand
ATTTCCAAGTGTCTGCACTATCGTGGTCCCGTCCGTCGCATATAAATTGGCTTGCGTCGAAAGGTAGTACCCCGTCACATACACTGAACCGTCCCCTGCCGTTGCTATTGACACTGGGGAGTCATCACCTGTACCATCGATCCGGAGTGTGTACTGAAGCGCTCCAGATGAGTTGTACTTTGATATGAACCCTGCACTTGTACCAGCTGTACTTAGGTTTCCAAGTGTCGCGAGAATGGTGGTCCCGTCCGTCGCATATAAATTTGCTTGCGTCGAACTGTAGTACCCCGTCACGTACACTGAACCGTCCGAAGCGGTGGTTATTGACTGTGGGGAGTCATAAGCTGTGCCATCGATCCGGAGTGTGTACCCTAATACACCACTAGAGTTGTATTTCGCTATGAACCCTACATTTGTACCAGCGGTACTTAGGTTTCCAAGTGTCGCGAGAATGGTGGTCCCGTCCGTCGCATATAAATTTGCTTGCGTCGATTGGTAGTACCCCGTCACGTACACTGAACCATCCCCTGCCGTTGCTATTGACACTGGGGAGTCATAAGCTGTACCATCGATCCGGAGTGTGTACTGAAGCGCTCCAGATGAGTTGTACTTTGCTATGAACCCTGCACGAGCACCACCAGTGGTACTTAGGTTTCCAAGTGTTTGCACAACTGTAGTCCCGTCCGTCGCATACAAATTGGCTTGCGTCGAAAAGTAGTACCCCGTCACATACACTGAACCGTCCCCTGCCGTTGCTATTGACAATGGTTGGTCTTCACGTGTACCATCGATCAGGAGTGTGTAAGCCAAATTTCCTCCAATCTCCCCATTGCCATACACCGCAGCTGACGCTGATCCCCTTGTCGCCCACTGTGACACCAACGACACAGGCGACCCGTTTTGAGCCAACTGGGAAAGTGCCACATTCGACGTTGTCACCGCACCTGTCACCCTAGCATTGCCCGTGACGTCCAATCTATGCTGTGGCGTTGTGGTGTTAATACCCACATTACCCGACGTGGTCACCAAGTTTTGTGAACCCGATGGCATCGCCCACCTTGTTGCCACCGACACACCACCCACCAAAAGACTGTTTGTGTAATTGATATTGCCCACCGTGACATCAAATGGCACCGTTAAAGTCGCTGTTGTTGCCGACCCAACAAATACACCCGTTCCAGTCAGTTGTGTAAAACGTCCCTCTGTGGAATTCAATGAATTTGTGACCAATACATTAGATTGCGTGGTCGGGTTGGACAAAGTACTCGCTACGTAGTTCGTGGTATTTGTGCTTGTAAACACACCGTCCGTAGCCTGTAACCCACCCGTCGTCACAACCGACGATGCTACCGTTGTCGCAATACCTGATCCTATAAACGCATTTGTTCCGGAGAGTCCGGTCACCTGTGCAGCCACAAGCGTTCCCCCTGACACCAGAAGGTTACTAATGGTCGCATTGCCCGCAAACACATTCGTCGAACCAATCGTCGTAAAAGACACACTGCCCGCTGTAAGAGTAGTCAATGTGACATCCGCCGAAGCCAACGTGGAGAAAGACCCCGCTGTGCCCACCAATCGTGTAACCGTAATGCTAGATGCCCCTAAAGAAGTCAAGTTACCTGTTGTCGCAAACATATTGGCAATCGTCGCTTCACCACCCGCAATGGTACCCGTTGACGCAACTGCGAACGCGGCGCTTGTAGCCTGTGCAGTTCCCGTCACCAACAATGTACCATTAGACAAGGTGTTTGCGAAGTTGATAGTTCCAAATGCACCCGAAGTCGAGGCCAGCCCGGAAAAGGACAGCGTGCCCACACTTGCATTTGTTACACCAAAAGCCTGTGCGTTCACTAAACTTAAAGTAGCAGTTGTCGCTGACACATTTGTTCCCCGTACCGTTGGTGCATTCACCGTCGTGGCACTGATAGATCCAGGCAAACGTGTGTCCGACACAAACAAGGAATCAACTTGACCGCTTGGTGTCACAAAGTTGTCAATTGCCGCTGAAGTCGCTAGAACATTCGCCGCTGACACCGATGTGGCTTGCGCATTCACTGTGGCTACTGTGCCCGATGTTGACACACGGATATTGGAAGTTGTAGTAAGTGTCGTTGTGGACAAATTAGTGACTCGCCCACTTGAAGCCGTAACCGCACCTGTGACTATATTTGTTGCACGCACGGTACCACTGACGTCAAGTGCAGTGCTTGCTGACAAGCCCACTTTGCCAATTGCCACACCACCCGTTGTGGACAGTACGTAACCAGTGTAATTAATGGCTTCAACGTACTTGGCAATGTACGCTACCGCGCTACCTGAGGTAGCTGTATTCGCCATTGTCGAAACAATTGTAGTTCCGTCCGTTGCATAAAATGACGCTATTGTTGAATCACTGTACCCTGCTATGTACACTGATCCGTCTGTTGCAGTTGTGACTGAAGTGTTGTATTCATTGTTGTTACCGTCAATTCTCAGGGTGTACTGTAACGCTCCTGCGGAGCTGTACTTGGCTATGTACCCTACATTACCTGATGTACTTGCATTTGCCATGGTTTGAACAATTGTGACCCCGTCAGTTGCATAAAATCTTGCAGCTGTAGAATTACTATACCCAGTCACGTAAACATTACCGCTTGCGTCCGTTGTAATCGCAGTATTTGCTTCTGTACCAGAACCACTTCCGTCAATCCGCAATGTATATTGTAACGCACCAGAAGAACTGTATTTTGCAATGTACCCAGATCGTCCAAGTGAACTTGTCGTGCTTACAATAGTCGTACCGTCTGTCGCATAAAATCTAATTGGACTCGATTGCGTCCATCCCGCAACATAGACATTATTGCTTGAATCTGTATTAATTGCATTAATGTAATCATAACTTGTACCATCGATACGCAATGTGTATTGCAAAGCGCCTGATGAATTGTACTTTGCTACATATCCTACATATGTACCACTAGCACCACCAGCATTCGCCATTGTCGCTACTACCGTGGTCCCGTCTGTTGCATAAAATGATGCTATGGTGCCATTACTGTATCCTCCTATATAGACATTGCCTGCAATGTCAGTTGCTATTGCATAGTTATATTCTTCGGTAGTACCGACACCGTCAATTCGAAGTGTGTACTGCAATGCCCCAGCGGAACTGTATTTTGCTATGTAGGCCACAACAGTACTTCCTAAATTTGCCATCGTTTGTACTATTGTTGTCCCGTCTGTGGCATAAAACCTTGGACTACTTGAACTACTCCACCCCGCTACGTATACTGAACCACTTGCGTCCGTTGCGATTGCAGTGTTATATTCATTAACAGTGTTGTCAATCCGAAGTGTGTACTGAAATGCACCTGAACTATTGTATTTTGCAACATACGCTGTCGCAGTGTTTGTGTTTGGATTCGCCATTGTTTGAACTATCGTCGTTCCATCTGTTGCATAAAATCTAATCGGAGACGATTGACTATATCCTGCGACATATAGATTACCACTCGCATCTATTGTGATCGCACTATTGTTTTCTCCATCCGAAGTACCATCCGCTCCGTCAATACGGAGCGTGTACTGAAGAGACCCCGTAGGGGTGTACTTTGCTACATACCCTACCTTTCCTGTGCCTGCCATCGTCCCCACAACTGTCGTCCCGTCTGTGGCATAAAACGACGCCGTAGTGGATACACTGTACCCTGCCACGTAAATTGAACCATCAGGTGCATTTGTAATTGCAGTATTTGCTTCCGTCCCTGCACCATCAACCCGCAATGTGTAAGCCAATGACACACTTGATGTAAGTGGATACGATGTTATTGACATACCTTGTGCCGCCATGTTCCCCACAACAGCCGTGGATGTCGTTATATTGGTGTTAACAATGTTACTTGCAGTGATTCTTGTGGTGGTCAAAGCACCGCCTAGTGCAAGGTTACCGGTGACTTGAGCGTCTACACCGGATATAACCGCCGCCCCAATAGTGCTTGCTGTCACCGTGTCAAACGACCCTACGGTGCCGCCAAAGTTACCCGTTGTGACATTGGATGTAACCAAAACCGTTCCTATACTAGAAAAAGTGGACGTAATCGTACCAACCGTGGCATTGGTATGTGTAACGTTTGCGGCCGTTACACCACCAGACACCCTTACATTCGCCATCGATGTGGTTGTACCCCTTAAAAGCGTTCCAACTGACGCGTTTGTAGAAAATACACCCCCTGACGTAACCGTATTGGTCACCGCAACTGTTGCCACCGTCAACCCCGTTCTCGTTGTACTTGGTAATGTGAGTGTGCCCACCAAATTGACGTTGCCTTCTGTGACGGTAAGGTACGCGGGCGAAATCAAAGGAGTCGATCTGCTCGCTGAAAGTGCGATCTGAGATGTCATCACACGATTGCCCGATCCTGTAGCAGCAACCGCCACAAACCGTGACAATTCTGGACTCCACGCTGCACTGTACCAATCATTGTCTGCCGCTGAGCTTCGCGTTGTCCAAACAATACCGTCTGATGACGTCATCAATCTGTTTCCCGTCCCTGAAGCCGCAACAGCCACGAAAAGAGATAATTCAGGACTCCAAATTACACTACGCCAGTCGTTGTCTACCGCGCTTGCACGCGTTGTCCAAACAAATCCGTCTGGCGACGTCATTACTCTGTTACCGGTTCCTGTAATTGATACTGCAACAAAAAGTGACAGCTCAGGACTCCACGCTATTCCGTACCAACTGTTGTCTGCAGCGCTTGAACGCGTGGTCCAGGTGAGTCCGTTAGACGATGTCATCACCCTGTTGCCCGTTCCGGAACTGGCAACTGCCACAAAAAGTGACAATTCAGGACTCCATGTCACACTACGCCAAGCATTAGTTCCTTCACTCGTACGTGTGGTCCACGTAATTCCGTCTGACGATGTCATCACACGTACGTTTCCCGTATATGCAACAGCCACAAAAAGGGAAAGTTCAGGACTCCACACTACGCTGCACCATTGAGTGCCTGAAAGACCTGCTCGGGTGGTCCAATTGATACCGTCTGGAGACGTCATCACCCTGTCATTTCCTGTACCTTGATCCGCAACAGCAACAAAAAGCGACAATTCGGAACTCCACGCTATCGCGTTCCATGGATTAGTAGCGGTTGCACGCGTAGTCCAATTGATACCATCTGGACTCGTCATTACACCGTCACTTGTTCCAGAACTTGAAACCGCCACAAAAAGACCAAGTTCAGGACTCCACACAACACCTGACCATGTATTGCTAGCAGCGCTTGCACGTGTGGTCCAACTAGACACCGCATTGTTAGCGGTAGCTCGTGACGTACGCGCACGATTAGACAATGTCTGTAAATTGACCGTGTACGCCGTACCCGCAGTTGTATGTACAGTGTTTCCATATGTATTAATATACCCTGTAACAACAACATTAGCCGCTGTAACCGCGTTTGTAACCCGTACACCCCCAGAGACATCCAATGCAACCGAAGCCGTGGAAGTACCAATGGCCACATTACCCGCCGAATTAAACAGCGATGTCCCTGACGTCACCCACTTGGCCGATGCAAATGGCACCCCGTTTTGTGTAATCGATCCCGTGAAATTTACATTGCCCGTCGTCAATCCTGAGCTCACACGTGCAGTGCCTGCGAGGTCAAGCGTAAATTGTGGAGCCGTCGTGTTGATACCCACATTTCCTGCTGTGTAAAAAATGTTTGCAGCTGTCGTAGTCCACTGTGAAGCTGAATACGCAACACCGTTACTTGACAAACTACCAAAATTGATATTCACCGCATTCACAGTGTTCGCTGTAATAGTTCCTGCAGATACGTTCGTAAATGCCGCGTTGGGCGCATTCAAAGTCCCAGCAAGCACTGTTCCCGCAGTCACCGAACTTGCCACAACACTTACACTTGTTGCTTGCACATTTCCAACATTACCACTTGTAATCGTAAAGGTGCTTGCCACCAATGAACCAATTGTATTATTAGAATTCGCTGAAACTGTACCCGTTGACACACTCGTCGACGCTAGCAATGCATCCGCTGAAAGACCCGTGACAAACAACGTCGCCGATGACACCGTCCCCGCACGTGCACTCCCAAATGACACTTGTGTATTACCCTGTAACACACCAGCCGTCACAGACGTTGCGTTGGCTGTTGTAAGCGACCCTGATGTAGCAGCAAAACCAATGACACTTGCACTCGTGGTTTGTAAACCAACCAAATTCGCCGTTGTCGCTGCTACATTTGCTGTAGATATACCCCCCGTCGCTGCAACCACCCCAGCCCTTGCACTTGAAACACTTGCCGTCAAACCCGTGCCTGATGTAAATGCCAAATTACCAATCGTCATACCACTCGTCGTTATCACATTCGCCGTGGACACTACAGTCGAGGCCACCGTTCCAACAACTACTGTCGAGGTTAACAGATTTCCATCCTGTAAGTTTGTAGCACTTACATTACCTGTCGTAAGAAGTCCCGCGGCTACGTTAGAAAAACTACCGCTTGTCCCTAAAACATTGGTCACACCCGTGGTAGAAGAATTGACACCTTGAGCGCTTATGTCCGTTGCCCTCAGTGACACCGTTTGAGCGTCCGTCACTAAACCTGAAGACACCACGGTGTCTGTCGCAATTGCTGCATTCACTGTTGCAGATGAAATATTTGCTGCCGTGGATGTGGCAAGTGTGGATGCATTGACACGTGTGGCAGTCAACGCACTCGTCGCCACCAAATTAGACGAAGACACAAGTGTGTCCGCTGCAAGTGATTGAAGTGTCACCGAACCGGCTGAAACTCCTGTAACAGAAATTGTGGAATGTTGCGCAAGAGCAGCGCCAACTGACCCAGTATTAATAGAAGTCGTCGCTAACAGTGAAGTGAACCCGGTCGAAGCAGCGCTAACTAACACCGATCCAGCAGAAACGGTTGTACCAAACACATTTGCTACCGCCGCCGTGCCACCAAAAAGTGTTCCAGTGCTGACACCAGTTGCAGTTAAGGTACTTGTAGTCACACCCGTGGTCACACGTGCTGTGCCTGGGACGTCGAGGGCAAATGCCGGTGCAGTGGTGTTGATGCCCACATTGCCTGCCGTTGTTGTAATAGACCCAATGGTGTTTGTACCCCCAATCGCAATCAATTGTCCTACATTTGCGGTTCCAGCAGTGACATTGGTGTTCTTCAGGTTAGCAGCTGTAATTGTACCCACAATTAGACCGCCTGCAATGTTGACATTTCCTGAAATACTCATGGATCCACCTGTGATGGTACTTGCAGATAACAAAGTTGAAGACATCGTATCAAAGGTCGCCGTTGGCACGATTACACTTGGAGCAGTCATATTAGTTGTTGTTAGTGTAAACAATACACTCGTTGTTGACGCAATCAAATTTGACGCACCCATACTACCGCTCACCACCACGTTGGGTGTAACCAATGTGTTGCTAACGCATCCAGACGTTCCAGTAATAGCGCTAAGTACACCGCTTGTGGCACTTGCCGTAGAAGCGACGGCTACAGGAGTAATAACCGATGCAACTGAGGCTACAGTGCCATTTACTAAACCACCCGTCACAGAAGCAACACTAAAAAGTGCACTATCCAAAGTAGTTTGACCCGTTACAACCGCATTTGTTGTCGTCACATTTGTTGCAATTACAGTGCCTGTTGAAACCCCTTCAGAGATTCGAGCCGTGCCCGAAACATCTAATGTAAATTGGGGAGCCGTCGCGCTGATACCCACATTGCCGGAAGAAGTAACTGTGATACTGCCCATTGTTGCTGTGGAAGTGGTGATTAACGTTGAAACAACCACTGTCCCCGCTGTGGTACGCGTGTTAGCCAAGGTTCCTATAGTCGTGTCTCCTGTGGCAAGACTCTCGGTGCTTAATGTGCCCGATGCCGATAAAGACCCGCCCGTTATATTTGTTGTGGATACCTTTACAGACGCCAACGTCGTGAATTGCGATGACAACCCCGCAACGCCTCCAACAGTGACATTGGCTGTCAACGTTCCCGTTGATACACCCGGAATGACCGCGTTTGTTACACTTGCGCTAGCCCCCACCAAATTGCTCAAGGTAGCCTGTTGTACACCTAATTGACCGGTCGAAATAGATGTACCTAAATAATTGCCAACGGTGGCCGTTACAGACACCAAATTGCCAATAGTAGCATTTGATGCACCGCTTAATGAACTCGAGGAGATGGTGTCCACAAGGATGGTATCAGCACCAATTGTGCCAGGAACGTGTAATGTATCCGATACAACCGACCCAACGCGTGCACTTGCTAACGTCGAGGTGCTTGCGCCAAGTGTTCCTGTAGACACGGTCGAAGAAACAACAACATTGTTAGCTGTAATGGCACCACCAAGTACAGAGGACACACCCCTTGCATCTGTTGCAATCAATTGACCTATCGTACCCGAAAATACACCTGAATCACCCGCGGCAATAGAGCTTGTCGCAAAGACGTTTGCCGCTAACACCCCATCAGAAGCTGACACCGTGCTTGTGGAAAGCTGTCCCGTTTGCATATTGGACACTGTTGCATTTGTTGAACGAATGGTTCCTGAAACCACCTGCCCGCCTGCTAAATTACCAAATGTACCCGTTGTCAAAGCCATGCCGGACACGTTTGACGTACCCAAAACCAAGTTAGTACCCGACACACTTGCAGCACCTACGTTCGTTAGTGTCAAACTGCCTGGCACAACAAAATTGGGCGTTGTGAGTCCTGTTGCGGCCAAATTTGTCATGGTGGTTTGCGTGTGTGTGGCATTGTTTGCATTCACCGTAGCGATGGATGCACTAAAATTGACCTGAAGACTTCCTGTCGTGACAGTGTCTTGACGGATTGTGCTCGTAGACACATTTGTCAACTCGATGTTTCGTGTGGTAAGCATGTCCGTCGACACTGTTGAAGATCGAATGTTGCCGGCATTGATGTCCCCTGATACCTGCATGATTCCACCAGTCATAGTTGAAGAATTTGTAAGCGTACTTAAGGTCAACTGCCCCACACGTGCGTCCTGGGATGCATTGACCTGGTCTGCTACCAACGTGTTGTTAGCGTCCACGGACTGGGCTGTGAGATGATCTCCCAAAATGATGTTTGAACGCAAATTCGCGGCTGTTGTAGAAACTGCAGCCGTCAATGGGCCCGTGGATATACTTGTACTCTGTAAATTACCCACAGTCACGGCAGTGTCATTTTGTACATTTCCAGTTTGTAAGCTTGTACCACGCACCGTGTTTGATGTGAGTGAACCTGTGGACCCGCTCGTGAAATGGAATATTGGGGTGACCACAGTATGTATATTTGCGGAACTAACAATGGTATCAGTAACATCAACTGTGTTCGCAAAAAGACGTTCGGATTGTGCATTATCTAGCACACGTATGTCTCCGCTGACAAGGGTACTCACATTCGCATTTACAGCGTCCGTGATACCCAGTGCATTGCGTATGTCTCCACCTGAAATAGTCTGTGTAACTTGTAAAAATTGCGTATTAGATGTGTTCGTGTTCAAGGTGTCCGTTGTTGTTGATTGTGAACGCACCGCTGATGCAGTGACACCTCCAGACACGTTTATATTAGTGGACATTACATTATCCAAGCTCACATTCACGGTAGAAACATTTGTAACATCTGCCGTTCCAATGGTAGTAAGAGGAATATGTGCGTTTTTAAAAGCTATGTCATTAACCTGCGCCGTTGTAAAGTTTAGATTTCCCGTTGTCACACGCGTGTCAATAACATTAAGGGCGGCCACACTTGCAGCCACAAGCGTTCCTCCAACCGCCAAGGTATCCGCCGTCACAACATTTCCCATTGTAAGCGTACTACCTGTAAGCCTACCTGTAACATGTACAGAGCCCGCTGTTATTCCTGCAGACTTGACATTAGACGAAAATATATTACCAAGCGTCACAGCCCCACTCACCTTACCAGTGCCAACTACATCAAAGCTGGTCGTAGGAGCTGTGGTGCGAATACCCACATTTCCTGCGGTGTTGTAGAAGATATTCCCTCCAGATTGCTCAAACAAACTTTTGTCAAATGGTAACCGATCTTGCAAGAACTCTTCCGTAAAGTGAATGTCACCTTGTACATTGAGTGCCGTGTTGGCACGTGTTGCCCCAACGGCAAGAACATTTGTTCTTACACCCTTGGCCACAGACACTCCACCTCCAACTTGCAATGCCGCTCCAGCCGTACCCGTTACTGTTGACTGGCTATTGACCTCCATAGGCGTTGTGATCTTGAATGAGTTCTTGTCAAACTGCAAAGTACCAGGGGTACTCTCTAAACCACCTGTTGCCGTAGCTATGATGAATGCCCCCGTAGAAAAACGTGAGTTTCCACCCGTAATGAGACCTACGGTCTCCACAATAGGTGTAGTGTCCTTTATTGCTGTTGTGGCAGCCCTAAAACGGAGCTCGACTTGATCGGCTGACGGATTTTTTACCTGGACTTGCCCAACCCCGCTAAAGTCCACCACCGCAAACTGCAGCGGAAGGAGATCACCTGTAAATGTATAGTTAAATGCCCATCCTGTAGCCTTGTATAAACCATTTAGCTCATAAAGCGTACTTGCTGTTGGTGTGTTTGCTTTGACATTTGCCTGAAACGATCTTGTACGTGAACTGTCAAACGAAAATCCTGGAACATTCACCCATGCGTTTTGATTAGGGGGCACCGTGTACTCACGCTCGTATACAATATCGTCCTTGTTAGGTGTCATTTTAGTGTCATTTACTGATACCTCGCCCGTGATGTCCGTATTCGCAGTAGCAATAGAACCCGCTACCACCAAACCACCACTTGAAGCACCCGATGGCGACGTGTCCTTAATACGCACGTGCGTCTTTATTACTAAAGCGTCACGATTATATGACATTGTTATAATTATTACAAGGATAATTATTACATGGATTTCAATAGTAATTAATTTAGTGTGTACACACACTATGTGCGTGTGTAAGTGCGTGTATTTAGTGTAATTTGTGTAAATTTACACTAAATTAAAGTGATTATATGTGTACCAATTCGTGTGTACGCTAAACCCCATATTCAGTAACCAAGAAGCCGTCACTGTTTGTGCGGTTCCACATCTTAACATCGGGGTCTATTCTTTCGGCGATAATCATCCAACTTACCGTTGCGGTCGAGTCCGCATTGTTGGAAACAATCGTGAGAATGTTTCCTGAGACGGTGCCTCTGACTTTGTCAAATGAATTTTTGTTTTGCAGGTATACATCTGGGTTTGCACAAAGTGCCTCAAAGGTACCAGGTGTCATAGCACACTCGGGGGACGCAACTGACTGTGTGTCTATGTTCACCGTTGCCGTGCCGTTTTGGAGCTGTACCGTGCCTCTGTAAATGAGGTCGCAACGAGGCCCTTCAATGAAACTATGAACCAATCGCTTTCCTGGAACCAAGGGGTGCTTGATGTCAAACGTTCCTGATGTCTTTGCCAAGCTACCATTGATCTGCAAAGTGCTGCTGGGTGCAGTCGTACCAATACCCACATTTCCACCCGTTGTAAAGATATTACCAATGGTGTTGCTGTTAAACGTCGCCTGGAGGCCACCTGACATCGATATTGAACCTACTGTAAGATTGCCGCTCAAGACCATATTACCTTCCGTGACCGCAAGATGTGCAGGGGAAATCAAGATCGTAGATCTGCTGGCAGGCAACGCTATGGCACTGGTGATAATGTAAGGATTTGTATTGTTGCTCACACCCACAAATCGTGACAACTCGGGACTCCATGACAAGCTCGTCCACGCTCCCGTTGGTGACGTTCGTGTCGTCCATGTAACACCATCTGATGAGCTCACCAATAAATTACTTGCACATGCCACAAAAATAGACAAATCCGGACTCCAAGCTATACCTAAGTATGCACCTGCTGAAGCCGCTCTAGTTGTCCAATTGATTCCGTCAGGACTTGTCGCAACATATGGACTTGTGTTGTTACTCACTGTTGCAAACAAAGATAACTCTGAACTCCATGCCACACTTGTCCATGCACCTACAGGAGCTGAACGGGTCGTCCAAACGATTCCATCGTTTGATGTCATCGCATATGGACTGGTGTTGTTGCTAAGAGCCACGAATATACCTAATTCAGAGCTCCAAGCTAAAGCATTCCAAGCGCTGGCAGCAGCAGCACGTGTTGTCCATGTTGTACCGTCCGCGGAAGTCATGACATATGGACTGACATTATTACTTACGGCTACAAAAAGAGCAAGCTCGGGACTCCACGCTACACTTGCCCATGCACCAGCTGCAGCTGCTCGCGTTGTCCATGTCGTACCATTGGCCGAGGTAATCACATAAGGACTTGTATTGTTACTTACAGCCACAAATAAACCCAAATCTGAACTCCAACTTATAGAAGCCCATGCACTTGTTGTCATAGCACGCGTTGTCCAGTTGATTCCATCAGGCGATGTGCTGATAGTATTTGCACTCACTGCAGCAAAGAGTGCTTGTTCTGCACTCCACACCACGCTTTGGTAAGCTGCCGCAGTGGCCGTTCGCGTGGTCCAAGTGGATACTGCATTATTCGCATTGGCTCGTGAAGTACGTGTGCGGTTCGCAATTGTGCGAATGTTCGTTGAGATCGCCGTGCTGTTGGACGTTGTATTCACCAAATTACCGTATGTGTTTATGTAACTTGAAATGGTCAAATTAGACGCGGTCAAGTTTGTTGCAACCACGTTTGTAGCCGTCACGTTGGTGTACACCAAGTTAGCCGCTGTCACGTTTGTGGCTAATAAGTTGGTCGCTGTCACACGCGTCGTGGCTAACAGCGTCGAAGCTGTGACATTGGTCGTGAACAAGTTCGCTGCAGTAACAGCACCAGTCACATTCAATGTGCCCGCTAAACGAATGTTTCCTTCCGTGACCGTGATGTATGCTGGAGACACCAACGCAGTTGATCTGCTCGCGGGTAACCCAATTGCACTGTTCATCACGTATGGAGACACATTGTTACTCACACCCACAAATCTTGATAACTCAGGACTCCATGACAAGCTCGTCCATGTGCCCGTAGGTGCCGTTCGCGTTGACCACGTAACACCATCTGAAGAACTCATGAGTGCACCATTAGAGGATGCAACAAACAGTGACAAATCAGGACTCCATACTATTGAGAGCCATCCGCTTGCAGGTGCCGTCCGGGTGGTCCAATTAACTCCGTCCGGACTTGTCGCAACATATGGACTTGTATTGTTGCTCACCATCACGAACAAACTAAACTCTGAGCTCCACGCTATAGCGCTCCACGCACCAACAGGTGCTGACCGCGTGGACCACGTGAGTCCGTCCGAACTTGTCATCACATACGGACTTGTGTTGTTACTTACAGAGGCAAAGAGACCTAATTCAGGACTCCACGCTACACTTGCCCATGCACCAACTGCTGCCGAGCGAGTTGTCCACGTAGTTCCATCCGCTGATGTCATGACATATGGACTAACATTGTTACTTACCGCAACAAAAAGTGCAAGCTCAGGACTCCAACTAACCTCTGCCCATGCACTTGCAGCTGCTGAACGTGTTGTCCATGTAATACCTGTAGGGGAAGTTATAACGTAAGGACTGGTATTGTTACTGACAGCAACAAAAAGACCCAGTTCCGAGCTCCAACATACAGATGACCATGCACTCGCCGTCATTGTACGCGTGCTCCAGTTGATTCCGTCAGGCGACGTCATAATCATGGTTGAACTCACAGCAGCAAAAAGCGATAGGTCCGGACTCCAAGCAATACTTTGCCAATCAGATGCAGCCGCCGTACGGGTCGTCCATGTTGAAACAGCCGCGGTGGCGTTGGCCCTGGAAGTGCGCATTCTGTATGAGAGTGACTCAATATTCGATGCAAAGGCCGTCGTTCCCGACGTTGTGAAAACAGTATTCCCGTACGTGTTGATGTATCCCGTCAAGACCGCATTTCCTGCACTAAGTGTGCCACTTACACGTGCATCTCCCGACACATCTAAAGTGGTCGTTGGGCTAAGCGTTCCAATACCAACGTTACCTCGTGTATACGAAATGTCTGCTCCTGATGAAACCCATGGAGAGCCAGAAATAGGAGTTCCATTAACAGTCAATGAACCTGTATAATTCAAGTTTCCAACCGTCATTCCACCCGTGAATCGCGCGCCACCTGACACATCAAGAGCAAATTGTGGACTTGTTGTGTTGATACCCACATTGCCACTTGTGTAGAACGTGTTGCCCGAGGTGTCCGATCCCCAACCAAATGACAGTAAGCTGCCATTTTGGTACAACTGACCCGTAATGTTTACATTAGGCGCCGAGAATCCCGTCGTCAGTGTCAAGCCCGAAGAAACCGTCAAATTGGAAACAGCCAATGTTCCAACAGTCGCTTGTGTTATACTAATGCCACTTGCTGTAACGTTGGTAACATTGATGTTACCAATCGTCGCAGCTGTAATGACAGCAGAAGATTGTGTTACGCGTGTAAACGACGCATCAAGAGCATTCATTGTGCCTGTGGTGACAGTGGTTGCAGAAACTGTGCCAGCTGAAATTGATGCAGAGAACAATGAACTTGCCGTGGCTTGTGTAAATAAGATGTTGCTTGCGGTGACCTGTGCTACTTGGAGTGACCCAATAGAACCTGTGCCCGCTGACAAGTTAGCAGTAGAAGCAGTTGTGAACGAAGCCGTCGTACCCGTAAGCGTAGTAAACGACGCAGCCGTGGCAACTACCGACCCCAAGGTGGCCGTCGTCGCTGCAAGATTACCTGCTGTCAGTCCCGTTATGGCGGCATTCGATGACGAAAAGGAAGTCACCAAGACCGTTGCAAACGTGGCATCCGTAGCGGCCAAGGTACCCGCTGTCAGACTTGTTGCAGCCAATGTTCCGGCAGAAATAGTGGTGGCCACTAATGTGGACCCTGATGCAGTCGTAAAGGACCCCGTGGTGAAGGACGCTGTCGTTGCCACCAAGCTGTTGACAGTGGCGGAAGTAGCCACCAAGGTACCCGCAGATACCGTGCTTGAGCTGAGATTGGTGGCCGAAACATTGGTGGCGACCGCGTTTGTTACATTAAGCGAGGACGCCGTTGCCGAACCTGAAATGTTTAAGGTAGCAGTAGTAAAGCCCGTTGCAATAACCAAATTCGTACTGGTCACGTTTGTGAACACCGCTCCCGCAATGGTACTTGCCGTTCCCGCTAAACTTCCAGCAGACAATGTTGAGGTTGCTACTAGCGAGCCAACCGTGAAATTGGACATACTCAAATTGGCCGTTGAAAGGTTTGTCACGTCTGCGCTTGTAATTACAGCACCGGCTGCAGTGAATCCAGTCGATATTACATTGGTGAAATTGCCCGTGCCCGCCACGTCAAGTGCGAATTGCGGGCTTGTGGTATTGATACCCACGTTTCCACCCGTCAAAAAGATACTTCCAATCGTGTTGCTGTTTCCTGAGACGGATAAACTAGATCCGACAAACATCGATCCTACTGACATATTTGTGTCCACCAAATTGGTCGTAGTGATGTTCGTGATAGTCAGTGTACCTGATACCGTCAAGCTACCCGACAAACTTAAACTTCCACCCGTTATGGCCGTTGAAACCAAATTGGTCATCGTCGCGGTCGTAAATGTTCCCGTGGTAGCCCGGATTGTTCCAGCGGTTATGCCCGTAGCCAACAAATTGGCGGTGGTAACAAAACCTGCTGATAAGTTTGCCGTGGACACACTCGTTGTCGCAATCAAGTTCGCCGAACTCAATGTACCGGACACACTTACATTAGCAGTAGTAAGACTCGTGATCACCGCATTGGTTACTGTTGCATTTGCCGCGGCCACATTGGCCGATGACACGCTCGTAGTTGCGAGCAATGTACCCGTTGTTAAACCCGTGGTCAATACCAAATTGGATACCGTCAAATTGCCCGCTAAATTGACATTACCCTCCGTGACCGTGATGTACGCTGGGGATGCCAAGATCGTAGATCGTGCCGCAGGTAGTGCTATCTGCGATGTCATTATTGATCCTGCATATGATACAACAACAAATCTTGATAATTCAGGACTCCAAGCTATCGTGGTCCACTCACTGTCAGCAGCACTGGCACGTGTTGTCCAATTCAGTCCATTCGAACTCGTCATCACACGATTTCCTGTACCCGTATCTGAAACAACTACAAAAAGTGACAATTCAGGACTCCAAGCTATCGCGTTCCATTGATTATTTGCAGCCGCCGTACGTGTCGTCCACGTAATTCCGTTTGCCGATGTCATCACACCCGTACTTGAAACAGCTACGAAAAGGCCAAGTTCGGGACTCCACGTGACATCGAACCAACCGTTGTCTGCAGCACTGGCACGTGTTGTCCAATCGAGTCCATTCGAACTCGTCATCACACGATTTCCGGTACCCGTATTTGAAACAACTACAAAAAGTGACAATTCAGGACTCCACGTGACACTGAACCATTGATTGTCTGCAGCGCTTGCACGTGTTGTCCACGTAATTCCGTCTGGCGATGTCATCACTCTGTTTCCAGTACCCGTACTTGCCACCGCCACGAAAAGTGATAATTCTGGATTCCATACTATTGCTCTCCAATCGTTGTCAGCAGCACTAGCACGTGTTGTCCACGTAATTCCGTCTGGAGATGTCATCACTCTGTTTCCCGTCCCTGAAGTCGCAACAGCCACGAAAAGGGATAATTCTGGACTCCAAGCTATCGCGCTCCAACCGTTGTTAGCAGCACTGGCACGTGTTGTCCACGTAATTCCGTCTGGCGATGTCATCACCCTGTTGCCTGTTCCTGTAGATGCAACTACAACAAAACGTGATAACTCTGGACTCCATACTATCGATGTCCAAAAGTTGTCCACTGGACTTGCACGGGTATTCCATGTGCTGACCGCAGCGGTTGCATTAGCACGTGACGTACGCGATCGATTTGCAAGGGATCTCACATTGGTGGTCACGGTCGTGGTACCCGAAGTGGTGAAAACCATATTTCCATAGCTGTTGATGTAATTGGTCAAAACAACATTTCCGGCAGTAAGATTACCCGTAACTCGCATGCCACCAGAAACATCAAGTGTAGCTGCAGGAGTGGTAGTGAGAATACCCACATTCCCCGCCGTGTATGCAATGCCCCCTGAAATGTCACCCCACTGTGACGTTGCACTGTAAGGAACTCCATTCTGGAACAAACTGCCCGTGAAATTCAAATTACCCACAGTGATGCCCGAAGAAATACGTGCCGATCCATTTACGTCCAAGGTAAACTGTGGAGCCGTGGTGTTGATACCCACGTTGCCTGTTGTGTACGTTAAATTACCTCCCGTTCCTGACGTCCACTGTGAGCTAATATACGGTGACCCATTCTGGAACAAATTGCCAGTGAAATTGATGCTGCCAACTGTCATACCCGACGCATTGAGTGTTGATGTAGTTGCCATCGTTGAGAACACCGCATTTGCTATTGTAGCCGTAGAAGCTGATAACGTTCCCGTGGTGACCGTAGAAGCTGAAAGTGTCGAAGACACCGTCAACCCTGTGGCAATGACAACGTTGCTTGCCGTTGCATTGGTCACAAACACCGATGCCAACGTCGCATTGGTTGCTATAACATTGGCCGTGCTCACAGACGTGGTCGCCAGCAAGGTTCCTGCCGTCACAGCCGTTGCACTTACGTTGGTCGAAGTGATGCCCGTAATGTTGATGTTTGCCGCTGTTACTGTCGTCGCAACGATGCTTGATGCTGACAAATTAGTGCTTGCCACAAGCGACACAAATGTACCGGTCGTTGCCGTGATGGAGCCAGCAGTCATTGATCCCGTCACCTGCACGTTGCCCAACGTTGCAGTGGAAGCCGAGAGGGAAGATGTGCTTACACTTGTTGTTGCCAATAATGTTCCCGTCGTCATCCCCGTCGTCATAACCAGTGTCGTTCCCGTAGCATTTGTGAACGCAAAATTAGGAATGGTCGCACTACCTGCTTGAATGCTACCTGTACTCACGCTCGTGGTAGCACTTAACGTCCCTGTAGACAGTCCCGTCAGTGTCAAGCTCGTTGCTGTAGCATTGGTGAACTGCAAGTTGGTTGCACTTACATTCGTCGCAATCACATTCGTGCTTGTCAAGCTTGTTGCCGTCAAGGCCCAAAGTGTAGCCGATGTTGCAACAAGGGTCGATGTCGTGATGTCCGTCGCTCTTAATGTGGTAATGGTGCTATTTGTAAACCTCGCGTTTGCGGATGTAAATTGCGAAGTCACATTCAAGGTTCCTGCTGTCATTCCAGTGGTCACATTCAAGTTGCTTGCTGTCACACCTGTAGCTGTAATATTGCCAGCTGACACATTCAATACAGATACATTTGCTGACGACGCTGTACTTGCCAATAGTGTTCCAGTTGTAACGCTAGAAGCTGACACACTCGTTGCGGTCACATTTGTGTACACACCGCTTGTGGCTGTAAGCGTACCCGTTGATACACTCGTAGACGCAAGAACCGTTCCAGCTGTGATAGAACCCACGCTAAGGGTACCTGCACTTACATTGGTTGCAGCAAGTGTTCCAAACGTGGCGGAACTTGCGGAAACCGTACCCGTAGACACGCTCGTGTTTGCTGTAAGGGTACCCGTTGTGAGTCCAGTGGATAATCGCGCTGTGCCCGTGACATCCAATGTAAACTGTGGAGCCGTGGTGTTGATACCCACATTTCCACCTGTTGTAAATATACTTCCAACAGTGTTGCTGTTACCCATAGCGCTAAGTGCCGTGTCAATGAATATGGACCCGGCAGACACATTCGTATCAATCAAGTTTGTAGTGGTCACATTCACAGTTGTCAATGTGCCTGCCACAACCAAATTGCCTGACAAACTTACATTGCCACCCGTTAAAGTCGTCGCTGCGACCACGGTCGAAGTCACCGTTGTAAATGTTCCAACAGTCGCATTAAGCGTACCTGCTGTCACACCGGTTGTTGCAATGACATTGGAGACTGTAGCTCTAGTTGCTTGAAGATTTGCAATGTCGGCCAAATTAGAGACCTGCAAAGTTCCAGTGGACATTCCTCCCGTCAAGTTGAGCGTCGTGCTCGTAATGTTAGTAACTACTGCATTAGTTGCTGTCAATGATGTGGTTTGAAGAGCACTTGCGGCAATGGAACCAGCACTGATGCTTCCGGAAACAGCCAATATCCCAGCTGTCAATGTAGACACACTTGCGTTTGCAATGCTTGCAGTTCCGGCAGCAAGCGATGCGCCTGAAATAGAAGTGTTTACAGTGAGTGTACCCGTGGTCAAACCCGTGCTGAATCGCGCAGATCCAGTAACATCTAATCTGTAAGCCGGGCTTGTGGTTGCAATACCCACGTTTCCACCCGTGGTGTAAACACTGCCTAGGGTATTACTGTTTCCTGTGGCTGCAAGCAAAGACGTTACAGTAAGCGTACCCGCAGACACACCTGTGAATTGGGCATTTGTCACTGTCGCGCTGGAAGCCGTTAGGTTCGTTGCCGCAATGGATCCAGACAAGCTCACATTTGAGGCTGTGATGGTTGTGGCACTTAATTGCGTTGTTGTAACCGTTGAAAAGGTGCCGCTGGTGGCAAACAACACGCCGGATGTGATACCTCCAGACACATTCACGTTACTTGCGGAAACACCCGTAAAAACAGCATTGCCTACAGACGCACTGGTAGCAAGTACATTGGAAGCCGTCACATTGGATGCTGCCACATTTGACGCGGTAATAGTGGTGCTTGCTAAATTTGTAACTGTACCCGTGGTGATAAAGGCATTTGTCGCCGTGACATTGGTAGCAATCACATTTTGGGCGCTTATACTTGTGCCGACATTGACACTTCCAACTGAAATGTTTGTCACACTTGCATTCGATGCCGTAAATCCAGTCGCCTGCAAATTGGCGATGGTCGCAGCTCCAGCGGCAACGTTTGCGGTTGTGACAGTTGTAGCAGCAAGGGAGCCTGTTGTAAGACCTGTTGAGAGCACCATTGTACTGGCTGATGCATTAGTAAATTGGAGCTGAGCAATCGTTGCATTTGTTGAAGTAAGATTGGCCGTGGACACACTTCCAGAAGCCGCTATGGAGCCAGCTGACACACTTGTTGAAACTACGTTGTTTGCACTCACGTTTGTAGAAACCACGTTTGCTGTGGTGAAGCTTGAAGCGGACACATTGGAGGTACTTAGGAGAGAGCCAACGTATACATTTGCGGCCGAAACAGTGCCGGATGCCACAATAGACCCCGCTGTCACGTTCGTTGACATTAAATTAGTGATGGTTCCATTGGTTACGAGGATGCTCCCGATACTCGAGGTTGTACCGGAAATACTTCCAATTGTCGCCGTGGTAGAAACTAAACTTGCAGTCGATACATTTGTGTAATTACCCGTGGTTGCATTAATGCTAAGGGTAGTAAGGGTACTATTGACAACAATGCTTCCCGTTGTGATACTCCCAGACACAATTACAGTGGTGGCAGTAGCGTTGGTAAAACCACCCTCACGTGCAAGAACCGTGCCAGTGGACACAAGGCCTCGCGAAATCACATTGCCAGCTGTCACGTCACCTAAATAGGCACCCGAACCTGTTGCAGATGTGAATTCGATGTTTGTTGCCGTAGCACTTGCGGTGACAAAGGAACCTGCTGAAATGTTTGTTGACCTCACATTGCCAACTGTGAATCCACCAGTTAATCTGAGGTCACCGCCTGTAGCGCTTGTAAAAATGGTATTTGACGCGGATACGTTTGTAGCGGACACTTGTGCAGCTGAAATAGAACTTGCTGACACCCCACCAGAAGTCAAGTTTGTAAAAACGGCATTTCCAATGGTACCTGACATGAAGCTTAAATTGGCACCCGTCACATTTGTTGCAAACACATTGGTGCTTGTCACATTGGTAGCGGACACGCTAGGTGCGCTTACAGCACCTGTGACCCGCATGTTCCCAGCTGTCAAGTTTGTTGCGGAGACGTTGGTAACGGTGGCGGAAGTGATCACGGCGTTCGTAGACGTGATTGATGTAGTTGTCACTGAACCTGATGTCAAATTGGTAAGGGTCAAGTTTATACCCGTGGCAGAACTAAATACCATAGTGCCCGTGGTTACGCTATTGGACATAATGCTTGAACTTGTAAGTGCAGTTGTGTTCAATGCACCTGTTGTGACATTCGTGGATGTTACATTTCCGATGGTTCCGCTTGTTGCAGTAACACTTCCAGCCGTGATACCACTTGCAATTATATTAGACGCAGTCAGTGTGGTGAAAGATCCTGAATTTGCAGAGATGCTTCCACCTGTAGCGGTATTTGTAACAATAACTGAGGTTACGGTCATATTTGTGTCGGACAAGTTAGAAACTGTCATATTGACAGTGTTGACATTGGCCAGCACATTCAAATCACCGGAGATGTACACATTGCCTGCTGACACAGTAGAAATGTTGGCAGACGTAGCATTGATTGCGCCTGTTGTTATGTTGGTGACATTTGCATTTGTAGCTGCAATGGACCCAGCCGTGAAAGCGCCCGTCACACGAGCATTTCCGTTCACATCAATCCCGGCGGTAGGAGCGGTGGTGTTTATGCCTAAATTTCCACGAGTGTAAAAGATGTCATTTCCATTTTGACCCCACAAGCTGCTCACATAAGGCTGTCCATTTTGATACAATTCACCGGTAAAGTTGATGTCACCGGAAATGTCAAGGGCATAATTTGGACTGGTCACTCCTACTCCAATTTGATCTTTTACTACTAGTGTCTTGGCCACTGAAGCGTCGCCCATTACAGTGAGCGCACCCCCTTGGGAGTAATTAGTAAATGTGTTGCCATTTTCTATCACAACAGTTGAGTTACCACCGATAGTAAACTTGTTTGGATTGTATGTAATGTCGCTCGTGGCAAGCGTGTCTTTGGTATTGGCGTACACGAGATTGTTAGGAATATAGTTTCCAGACGTATTCAAGAGCACAGTTCCAGAAAAGCTCAGGGGATTGGTACCAGCTGGGGCGTTGGTTGTTGCCCTGTATCTAATGGTTGTAGTGCCCGTGGCATTGTTGTTTGTGTATTGCATTTGACCAATGCCCGCAGTGTCCTTTAATGCAAAGTTCACACCCGTCAGGTCACCCGTGAACCTCGACGTGAGTGTCCAACCAGAATTAAGGTACACACCATTTAATTCCCATAATGCCGTTTTCGGATCGGCAGTGGACACGTTAACCGTCACATGTGCCTTAAATGCAGTGGCGATGGTGTTATCAAAGGTGAACCCCTGGATGTCCGTAAGCCCATGTATGTTGTTTTGTAAGATTTCTTGTTGCTCATAAATGATGTCGTTTAAATTAGGCGTAATATTAACTTCGTTAACAGAAACGTGACCTGTAATGTAGGTATCTTTAGTAGACAAGCCGCCGCTTACAATCAGCCCGCCTGTACTTGAACTTGAAGCGGACGTACCTGTGATGACCACCTGTGTTTCATACACGATGGCGTTTTCATTTGTGTAAGGTCCCGACATCACTGTCTTTGTTATAATTTAATCATATAAATTAATTAATTGGAATTTTTTTCAAAAGTAGATGTATACCAACGTTTGAAATGGCGAGACTAGTTATCGCAAAGCAAGTACCTTGTAATAAGGAACAATTATTGTCGAATGAATGTCTGGACGAGGCCGGGGTACAAAAGGTCATGGAAAACTTTTTCAAGTCTGTAAATGTAGATGGTACATTGACGAAACGATATAATGAAACGGAAGGTTACATGGAAATTATAAAGAGCACTGAAGTGTCAAAACGTGGATGGGTGTACTCATACAAATCAACTAGAGTTGATGTCATGTGGTTGCTCCGAACCATTGAGGTCGAAAACCCCATCGACTACCCCCAATTACAGCAGAAATTGATTCAATTACAACAGCTTAACCAGGTGTTAACGGACACCGTTGAGAACCAAGAATCTGTCATCGATTCACAAAGTGAACGCATCGACCTACTGCTCTCCGACGCCCAGGACTTGATCTCAATAGAAAAAAACACCGCTGCCAGGTCTGCCGAATTAGAAAAATCTCTTGCCGAAGCCACCGCAAGAATTGCAAAATTAGAACCTGAAATCGATGTTATCAGAGCTGAAATGGCCACATTAATTGCAAACAAGGCAACAAAGTTAACAAACAGCGCCACTCAAACTGAAACCTCCGGTGTCCCTTGCACCGGGGGCTCAACTGTGCAACCTTGCAAGTGTGGATCCAATTGCAAGTGTGGATCCAATTGCAAGTGTGGATCCAATTGCGATTCAACATGTAGTAAAAGTTCAATTGGACATTGCATAGTGGACATGCCTTACAACTCCCTCGGATTTCAATACCAAATTTACTCCCAAAATGACATTGACCGTATGTTTGACTTTTTCACCGAACCTGTCAAGTGTATAGGTCCCGCTACAGGTACACGTGGAACGGATCAAGCTACAAGTCTCGGCTATGCAAAGCACACCTTTTCGCCAAACTGGGGGACATCTCCAGACTCGGTGTCACCCGAATGGAATGTGTCACGTGACACCGTGCAACACAGTGAAGTTGTTGACCGTGACATTTTTCGAGCAGAGCTTAAATCAAAGCTACTTTTGCCAAATTACGGACTAAAAACAAAAGACACAAAACACTACAATAAACAAATTAAACACTAATACGGTCATTGATGAAACCTTTGCCACATTTCGTTATAATGCCAGGTCCATACTTGTCAAGTACGAAATCACCGTGTGGACAGTAAACAACTGCGAAGTATGTTGTATTGATAAACAACCACAATGCCATTTGTTTCGTGTTTGTAATGCAGCTCGCCTGAGTCTATAGCATTGTTGACAATGTCAATTTCTAGATACTTTTTAGGTGTAAACGGATTGCCCATACTTAACTTAGTTATCTAAATTGTAATCTACAAATTACAATTTTGACAAATTTGCAATCTACAAATTTCGGAGTTTCAAGGTCCTCTCCAACCCGCCTAAACCCGCCTAAACCCGCCATTGATCATCTTCATCCATCTATGGGTGTGTAAAAGTCCACTCCAGCCCACAAAACTCGCAATCGACCATCTGCTGTTAAGCTGTTCTTATGTTTGTCATGATCAAGTTGTTTTTTTTTAATGTTTTTGCGTTTTGTCAACTACAGTAACGAGTCAAATATGTTACTTCTTATTTATTAATTATTACTATTTCTTTTTTCAAACCATATCGAAAAAATATAAAATATGTAATAAATTTTTGCAAAACAATGACCATAACCCGGAAACCCTAAGTAAAACCTGCAAAAACCACTCAAAACATCGATTCACCTGCAAAACCCGGACGTTTTTTGAGGTTCCGAGGGGAAAAAAAAACGGAAAAGTTTCCTACAGTAGGGTTCCGAAATTTTACAAAAAAAAAGTTTGATTTGTTCCGGGTTTAGGAGTTCAATCGATGTTTTTAGGGGGTCTCTGGGTTATTTTTAACATGATCACTATTCAAACCACACTTTGCACTCTTTTGTGAACTTTTTCTGACCATAAATAAAACAAGGAGTCTTTAATAAGACCATAGTTTTTTGTTTTACACGCAACACAGACGATGTTATGGTCTATCTTTTTGTTCCCCTAAAGAAACCCTATAAAAAGCGAATTTAATTTACGGGTAAACCCTAAGATAAGTTATTTAAAAATAAAAAACGAGAACTAATACAGAACGCGAGAAATTTCAGATATGATTTACTTTAGCAAGAAGGGATGTGCTCTCAAGCAGCGCCGTGGGGCACAAATTGTATGTAATGACAACATTACACGGTATTTTGTTCTTGAAGGGTACATGGATTTTAGAAAATTGATCGAGGACACTGAAAGCCCTTGTTATTACGAGTTTATACAAGAATCGACACCGGTCAAGCTGTTCCTCGACATTGAGATCTACAAAAGCAAACAGATGCAATTATTTGAAACGCATATACAAGTGATGCATGACATTCTCCGTACGCTGGCAACAAACTTGGTACAAACAAACCATACAAAAATGTGCCAAAATACATTTATTGTATTGGAATCTCACAGCGAAACTAAAAAGAGCTACCACGTCATTGTTCAAACTTTTACTTCAGACAACAGACCCCTAGCATACCCGTGCGTCAAAAGTCTTAAAGGAATCATTCAACGCATGTTTCCCGAGCTTGTACAGCAAAAGGTCATCGACACCTCAGTATACCGCGAAGGGTTGTTCAGGACATATCTCAGCAGCAAAAGTGGCGAGTATAGACCCCTTGTAGCCAGTGACCTTAGCGATCCATTTGATTTCACGGACACATTTGTGTGCCACTTTACTGAGCCTCCAGAGTTAATTGTGACATCGAATACGGTTGTGATTACACAAAGTCCAGTTGTGGTAACACCGGGTCAGGTCATGTCTACCCCATATGAACTAACTTCACAAGATAAAATTGCCCTGCAACATTTCTTAAGGTTAATGTATGCCGTGCGTCTAAACGACATTCGAGATTACGTAATCGATACCATTGCCAATTGTATCGTCATAGCATTGCATGACAAGTTTTGTTACAATGTTCAGCGCGAGCACAAGTCAAATCACCAATACATCTTGATTGACAACTACAGTGCAAAGCAAAGGTGTCATGACACGGATTGTTCCAGCTTTAGATACAATGAAATCAAAGCGGACAAGTACCCAGTTGACGTCTTAAACATTATTAAAAAGTGTTTACGTGTTACAACTGTACAAGAACAAGAGCTCGTAGACCAAGCCACAAGTGACTGCAAAAGGTACATAAATGAAAATTTTGACAACATTGAGGATATACATTTTGACAAATCCGCGCTTGTCTTTCGCGGCGAAGCTACTGACAATAGTTTAATGCGTGTAAATGGACAATGTCCTAAGTGCAACCTTGAGCACCAAATAACGGGCGATGGGTACTGTGTCAAGTGCCGTGTGTGTAATAGCGTATTCCCTAGAAACCAGTTGATCCCCGTAGACACCCGTTTTAAGGAGCTTCAAACGTTCTGGAACAATTACACTAATCTAATCAATAATGGCACTGTTAACATCACAGTTAACTACAACAATACGACAAACAATTTTGACTCGTTTGACGATTATGAATCATATGAATGCGACGTGAGCTTGAATGAGGACATTTTTAAAAACAATTCAACCACTAAATTGTTTAATCAAATCTTAGACGGCCACAAGATTACAAAAATCGGAGAGCTTCTTAAACGCATTGAAGTCGATTTCAAGTACACTAATGGGAACTGGTACTACTTCAATGGCAGCATATGGAAACATGACAAGGAAACCTTGGAGTTACGTAAAAAAATTGTCAAGATCACCAATTTTACACACCAAATCAAGTCACACTATGAAGTACAACGTGGGGAACAGAACGCCAAGTTAGTCAAAAGTGTAAAAGGCCTTGCAAACAAGTTCCATAGACCGGGATTCCAGGACGAAATCATCAAAGGTGCTAAAATGTACTTTAATGACGAATCGTTCATCAAGAACTTGAACAAAAAGAAACACCTTTTTCCTTTCACAAACGGCGTGTATGACCTTCTTGAAAACAAATTCAGAAAAACACGCAAGGATGACTACATATGCCTCACAACAGAGTACTCCTATGATGAACGTGCTCGAAACCCAGAAGTGTACACATTCTTGGAGCAGATTTTGCCTTGTGAACCCGTTCGAAACTTCGTGTTGAAAAAGATGAGCGACTGTTTAAATGGCGATATTCCCAACACCGCGTTTTTAATGTTCATTGGTGATTCTGGTGCCAACGGTAAAAGTCAATTGTTGAACTTGATGAAGGCGAGCATGGGAGAATTAGGAGAAAAGGTCGAAGTCACGCTCTTGACACGCAAGCGGAACAATGCAAACGAGGCCAACACCGAAAAGGTCAAGTTGATGAACAAGCGCTTTGCATTCTTAAGCGAGCCTGAAGATGGTGAAAAAATAAACATAGGGCTCCTTAAAGAACTTACAGGATCCGAGGAGATAGTTGCTCGAGGACTGTACCAAGAATCTGTGTCCTTTGTCATGGAAGCAAAGTTATTTTTGGCATGCAATGAGTTGCCAGAGATCAAAGGTGAAGACACGGCGCTCTGGAGACGTATTCGAGTCGTGGACTTCCCTTCACGCTTTGTGGACTGCCCACGTGAGCCCGGGGAGTTCAAGATTGACCGGGACATCCCTAGCAAGATACGTGAGAACGTGAGCTGGCGACAAACATTTATCAATATCTTGTTGGACTTTTACTACCGAGATGTACCTGAGCCCGAGGAGGTTAAAGTCAAAACAAGTGAGTATCGTCAGGAAAACAGCGACTTCTACAATTGGTTGTCTGAAAATGTTCAAGAAGACCCTAACAAGTTTTTAAAACTTAAGGACATATGCGAAATGTTCTTGTCCCGCACAAGGGTGGCACCACGAGATGCCAACAAGATCCGAAAGGAGGTTGAAAAATTTATAAAAGACAAGTTTCCAGGTGTTAATTGGAAATATCAAGATTCCACATTTAATTGTGAGAGATACAAGGGCTGGGCAAGATTCACTTTAAGGGACCTGAGTTGAGAAACCAACATAACTTTTTTTTATTAAGAATTAATAACACTGAATTAATGAGCTCGTACTTAACTGTGCCAAGCGCTAACACAAAAAGGGAAAGGAGACTTACAGGCACAAGTAGGGAAAGAAGACTTACTGGTAATCTTACATCGTCCGGTACAGACATTCTTGCACCACGTGACTCAATCATTTCGAATAACGGAGTAATTGACGTACCAACCACGTACACGGATTCGGACACAGCATCTTTGTTAACTGATACAAATTTTGGTGTTGACTTTAACTTTGTTCAAGACATTGATATGTTCTTGAAATACACGATAATGAATCTATGCTGGTACGAGTTATCAACAGCTTCTGGAAAAACCAATGTAGTGGACAAATTTAACAAGTACACAAAAAACTTTGAAACGGACCGTGAAAGCAATACTGATTGCCAATACGTAAACAAAAAGATTATCAACAACGTGTACAACAATTCAAGGGAGGAAGTCTCCCTATCGATTGTAACTGATTACATTATACCGTTCTTTATCAAACATTCGTTGCTTACACAAACCCATTCGGAGTACATGTTGCTTAACACGGGCAATCCGTTAATGTGGGACTACATAAAGGCTCTTGATGTACAAGATGCAAGTAAATTTGCAAAAAAACACCCAATGAAGTTTGCAACATTGTTAGGAATGTTTTCTGAAAATACACAATTGCTTACAACATTTATGCAATCTCGTGATCACACAACAAGTCAATTGCTTAATGATGAGTTTATTCAAATTGTCAAGTGTATGTTTTGGTACCTGAGAAAAGTGATAGTTGATACTATTATATCTGTGTGCGTAACAGATTTTAATAAAAATATAAATTCCGACGAAGCTCGAAAAAGTACTGCACAAGATATACTTCGAGTAGATGCAGTGAGCGTGGGGTCAAATAAACTAGAGTCGGACTATGATATTACACTGTATGGCAATTACAAGAACATAAGTAAGGTCATAAGGGACTTTGATAGCATTTTACCAATCATTTTTGGGTCAAAGGTGACTTCTGATGCGTTGTTTGACACGAATGTGTACGGTTTGTCATTTATCAAACTTGCAAAGACGACTCTTGTGTCTCCGACAGAAAATGAAGTGATTTATTCACAAGTGGTCAAGTGCAATAACAAGGAATTTATGTACACGAGGGTGTCAGACAGCGATGTCTCTGCACAACATACGTTTGCTTTTATCAAAGTGTTTCAGAGCATTCGCTTTGTGCAAGGGTACTCAGATAAATTGTCGTTTTTACTTATACAAACGTTGCAAAGTAAGCTAAATGGAAAGAATATATTAGAAGCTGCCATGACCACGAACAACTTTTTAGCAAGATATAGTGATTACAAATCTTTGCTTGACAATTTTACTGCTTTTTTTAAAAAGTACTCTGACTACCCTAAATTGCTTGTATTCAATACTTATGTGAGTATGGTCAATTATTACGGTTCGGAGACGTACTTTACACGAGGTGCATTTTTGGACGTTGTTGTGAACCAACAAACATGTAAAGGGGACACTTTGAAGCTCACCGAGGCCGATTACATTGACTCGTTTATTGAAAATATGGCGGACTTGATGAGGTCATTTCACAAGGAAAAGTACATTGGACGTGCAAAATTGGCACTAGACAAGTTACCCGACGGATACCCTAAACGAGACGTTCACAAGTTACTTGACAAATGTCAAAAAATACAAGCTGGGTGTTCCAAGGAAATATTAATGTGCAGTCAATTTATGCTGATACACAATTGTATTTTGGTTATCACTGAAATTTTCAACTATTACACCGCAACAGTACGTAACACGGACATCGATTTGCGAATATTCGATGATATACGCAAACGTGAACGCACACTTTGAACGTCGGGTCGCATGTGCGTGCGTGTGTGTAAATTAATAATAATAATATGTAGTAAAAGGGATGCCACCTGGTATTATACAATTACAGGCAAAGGGGGACAAAGAAGTTTACTTAACGGAGTCGCCGCAGATTGACGTTTTCAAGTACAGTTACTACAGGTACGTCAATTTTGCGGCAGAGACCGTTGTGCTGCCATTAAACGACAATGTGCAATTTGGTAAGCAGACATTTTGCAAAATAGAAAAGTATGCGCACTTGTTGTCTAAATTGTATCTTCATGTAAAGTTACCGGCTTTGACAAAGAACGGGGGATCATATGTATCATGGACTGATAACATAGGGCGGGCTTTATTCAGCAGGCCTATTGAATTAGAAATTGGAGGGACTGTTGTGGACTATGTGTATCCGCAATTCATGGATATGTGGGATGACTTGACTACCGGCGAGGGGCACATAGGTCGCAATTTGATGACTCTTAAATCGGACACGTATGTTAGCAACAAGTACAATGCGATAAAGGAAACCGATTTAATTATTCCTTTGGAGTTTTGGTTTACACAACGATACCCAATGGCCTTGCCGTTACTGGCTATGAGATTGCAACAAATAAGGATTAATTTCTTTTTCAGAAACTTTGGAGAGCTTGTCAATTATGATGGTGCGGAGCCTGATATAGCGCAAGTTGTTGAAAGTCAACTACTTGCAGAGTACATTTTCCTTGATGACACTGTGTTACCGCGGTATACAAATGAGAAGCTGACTTACCTTGTAGAGCAAGTTCGCTATCAAGGGGACGAGTCGATTATGCCTGGGCAACCGCTCTTTTCGACGAATTTAAAATTCACAAAGCCAACAAAGGAAATCGTCTTTTCATGTGTGGACACAGCGCATTTATCAACAAACAATTACTTTGTGTATTCCAGGTCGACCGATTCTAAGTCATTTATAGAGTCAGCGACGTTGTTACTTGACGGTTCAAGACGTTTTGACAATCTTCCTGAGTTTTATTTTAGATCCATTGTTCCCAATAATGTGCACAACAGTGTCCCCCTTAAACACATTTATTGTATACCTTTTAGCACACGCCCAGAGGAAAATCAACCCACTGGGCACATCAACCTTGACCGATTTACTGATGTTACATTGAGCTTGAATATGCGTCATAACAATCCGGGATGTAAAATTTATATTTACGGTCTCTGCTATACTATAGTGACTATTGAAAATGGTGTCTTGACGATGTCTTTATAATTTGCTT
>RGUK01000090.1 GCA_010027825.1 bacterium | reverse complement strand
CTTTGACGATGCGGAAGTTTGAAATGTAGCCGGGAAAATAACTAGTAACGGCAGCACTGCTACCGTAGCGCCCGCCACCAACAATTGCATCGGTATTTGTGCAATTATATGATGTTGCTGATGTGCCTTGGCTAATGCCGTTTATCCACAGGGTTGTCGTGCCAGAGGCGCGAGTGACCGCAACGTGCGCCCATTGATTGATATATCCTGTATTTGTTGAAGAAATTAATACGCCACCAGAAAATATGCGAATAACGCTTGAACTAAAAGCTGTCAATGTAAACCCGTCTGCGGTAACACCGTTTGAACGCCCTTCATAAATTCCCATATCGCTTGGTGTACTTGTTGCGTATACCCAACATTCAACGGTGTAATCACCCGTACCAAGTGCCAGCGCCGCATTGCTAGGGGCCGCAAGATAATCCCCACTACCATCAAAGTACCCACTACCGCCAATTACGGAAGTAGAGTAAGCAGCAGTCGGGGAGAACGGGCTGAAGCGTTGGACAGATGGGGTGCCGGTGACCGTGATAGCGAAGTTGTTGGTGCTGTTGTCAATGAAGCGGTTGGATTGGCAGGTCAATAGGCTGGTGCCGGAGATAGCCGTTAGCGGGGTGGTCGGGGGAGTAAAGGCAGAGGTGTAAACGGCAGTGCCTTTGATGATGCGAAGGTTAGACGCATACCCAACAAAACGCTCTGAGGTCAGAATTACGTTGCTGCCAATCGTCAACCCACGACTAGCGCCAAAATCTTGAGAAGCCGTGTATGTACTAACCTGAACCCCGTTTAAGAAAACTTGGTTAACGCCGCCAGAGCGCGTCCATGCAACGTGGTTCCATGTGTTAGCCGACATCGTCCCGCCGGTTCGCACAGTAGTTCCATCGTAGTAACGAACTGCCCCCGCTGTCGTGTGACCAATTAGCCAAGGCGTTCCCGTGTCTGATGGACGGGCATCAACAACAACTTGGTTGGTATCTCCGGTAAGCGCAGGGTTAACCCAATACTCAATCGTAAAATCCCCTGTGCCAAAGCCAAAAGCAGCAGATGATGCAATGCTCAAATATGTGCTGCTGCCAGTAAAGTAGTTCGACCACAGCGTCCCATAAGGACTAAACGAACCCTGAGTGGTATTGCCGTTACGAGTGATGTTGAAGTTGTTGGTCGAGGAGTCTAGGAACGTATTGTTCTGGGCGCCGTTAGTCCCATCGCCGTGCAGGAGCATGGTGACGTAGTTAAAAAGCGCGTCTTTTGCAGAGGCTGCGGCAAGAAATAAATTTTTAGCGCCAAACATTACGGTGTATATCCTTGAATATATGAACCGTACCAATTAGTTCCATCTGCAATGAAAGTTAAAATGTCCATTTTTCCGGCGGTGGCAGTAATTGTTGGTGCGCCATTTGAAGACCACTTCACCCCAGTAAATGTGGCGTTACCGTTACCCGTAGACGCTGCTTGTTTTAACAACAATACAAAAGATTTGCCCGCAGTTGCTGTCGGCATTGTAAAGGCGCAGGTTGTGGATGCAGTAAGAGTTGCGGTTTGCACTGTACCGTTAGAAAGGCTAAGTACAGAAGAAGTAGTAACAGTGCCGATTGCAACTACACTTTCCACATAGTTTTGGATTGTAGGATTAACTACCGCGCCAGAAACAAGTGCAAGAGCGTCTGTGCCATTTGTTTGTAGTGTTAACGCGCTAGTGCCATCTGAAGTAACGGAAACAGCGGAAGGCGAAGCATTAATTATAGAAGCCATTATTTTTCCTTAAGTCCAAGTACCAACGCTAATGTTGGCGCCAGAAGACCCGATTGGATAAATTAAAAAGTACGAACCTGCGGCTGTGGTATACGCTCCACCGGGGGCGGAGGTTAATGTGTATTGAGGAATAAACGTGCCACCCGCGTTTATTGAAACAGTGCCAGACACTACGAAAAAAGAATATTGTGAAGCATTTGTTCTTGCGCCTATGTTATCGGATGTTGCTGATGCGGTTTGTATATATTGATAACTTGATGCAACCAAAGCAGACGTAAGACTTGAATTATTTTGATATTGTTGAATAACGTAAGCAATATTATTTAGTGTCGCATTCCCGCCAAAACCCGATTGAATGCTATGACTGGTTGTTCCCGTGGTTTTGCTTAGTGCGTAAATAGATTGAAATGCGTAAACCGTACTTCCAGATAAAGTTACACCTACACCAAAAATATTTTGTGCGGTGTTTACGTTTGCCCCGGCAACGCTAGAATCAAGCCTATAAAATTGCATTCCCGGCACAACACCACGCTGAGTACCTTGTGGAGTAGCGTAAAAAACTTTGCCATCATATTCAACAATGCCTGCTGCCGCTGAAGTTAAGTTGGTGCCAGAGTTAAGTTTTACTGGAGCAACGGATGTTGTTCCTGCCTTGAGTTCAAGCAAACCACTTCCTGACGGGGTAACACCAATACCAAATCGCCCGCTTGTGTCAATTCTTGCGGTTTCAACGCCGGTGCTGGCAAAAATTAAGTTGCCGGTGGTATCTCCCGTTGCAACAAGGGCGTTTGTGGCTGCGGTGCCCGCAGAAATAGTACTCATATAACAACCCACCTTTGTCCGCTAGATACTGTGACGGAATATCCAGAACTTACTGTAGTTGGCCCAACAGACAATCCATTTAATCCACTATTAACGGTAATGTTTTTTAATACCGTTGTTGTTTGTTCCATAACGGGCGCAACCGAGCTTCCATCAGCAGGATATGTAACAAATACGTCCTTAGTGCCCGCACTAAAATTAACTAAAGACCCAGCGTTAGATGACGCAAGAACTGTAGTGCGCGAAAGCGTAGTGCCAGAAGAAGTGTATGTGCCAATGCCCACTTCCCATTCAGAAGTTCCCTGACCGGCAATAGTGTAGTAAGTCTGGTTGCCGTTGCCAACCACAGCAAAAGATTGAAAACCAGTGGCGGCACCAGCAAGGGTAACTGTACCCGTACCAGTAGTGGTGGTTGTTTCTTTTACGCGGTCGGCAATGACAAGGGCCATTTATACACCTTAAGCAATACGGATAATTGCGTTACTAGCGTCAGCCGTCGGGAAAATAATTGTGAAGTTACCGGCGGTAGAAGTCTTATCCGAACCAAAGTCCAGCACGCACACCGACTTGTTTGACTTGCTGCTGTTGTAAATCAAAGCGCCGCGAGCCGTAATGGTGGCGGTACTCCAAGTCGTATTAGCAAAGCTAGTAAACGCAGTAGTGCCCGAAGAAGTCGGAGTCACGCTGCTTAACGTGTTGCCCCCTGCCGTATAACCAGTTCCGGTTACTTCGTTAGAAATGGTGTATGCAGTAGTAGTGGCATCAAGAGTGGCCGACGAGGTGTACAGCGCAATCTTGAAAGTATCGCCGGTAGAGGCGGTGAAGTTGTGCGTTGCCGTCATGAGTTCAACCTTGAACGACGTGCACATTGCTTGAGTAATAGCCATGATATTTCCTTAATCTAATAGGTGGGTTAGCTCAGGATAGCCTGCATCCGTGAGACGTTTTGCAACAGTTGTGTTATGGCACACAATAGCTTGATTCATATAAGAAACTAAAATATGGCGAATGTTGTTTCTAAACGCATTCGCTTGCTCCCTAACTGCCGGATGACTTTGATTACCAACATAAATAATCTTGTCTAGAGCCATTTCTGCAAGCTCTTCCGGCGTAAGCCCACGGTTGTTTGTAGTGTGAACTGTAACGCCACCAAGAAGCACGGGAACATCAACACCAAAGCTCATTTTTATTCCTTATTGGACTGGATAACGGACTTGGCCGGAACGATAAGCATCGCGCCTATCTTTACCATCACCAAGCTGTTTGAGTAACTGCATAGCTTCATCATATCTTTGTTTGTACACGCCCATAACGTCTTGTTCGCCCTTCATGTACGTATACGCTTCAAGCAAAGAACCATAAAGTAGCGCGGTTTCAAAATTATTCCCTAGCCAAGTCGTACCTGCAGTGACAATGGATTCGGGGTAATAGAAGTAATGCAGCTCTATTGTATATACTAAATTAGGTGTAGGCCCTAGAATAAATGAGCTGTTATCAAATACAGCATAATATTCTGGAATGTTGGTAGCCGTGGGGGACGGATACGCTTCCCGAATAAAGTTTACGTCTTTGTTTAGCAAATATTGAAAATTTCCGTTCGTGGGGTCAATAACCGCCATAGAGAACGTAGCTAACCAATCAGAAGGAATACCGAGATATTGATTACCAGCCGTAGTTGTGCCAGTAACGTTTTTACGTAGCGCAGGTAACTGAACAGAATTATAGATACGCTCTTCTGCTTGCTGGATAAACGTATTGATATCCGTTGAAGCAAAGGAGTTTTCAGTGTAATCCTGAATAATAGTTACAAGTTGCGTATAGTTCATGTTTACGCCATCGGGCCACGAGCCTTGGTGCCCTTAGTAGCAGCACCGCAACCACGGATTTGTGTTTCGCCGTTTTTGTTTGTTTGAGAGTTGCTGGCTTTTGCCGAAATATTACCAACAGAGATGCTAAGCTGGTCGGGATTATACTCACCATGAACTTTGGCGTCCCCGGCAGAAACGGTTTTACCTTCCATTGTATGCGGCTTAGCATAAACTTCTGCGGGTTTGTTGTTCTTAGCCATGTTAGCGACCCCGACCAGACGAGCGCTGATTCATAGCGCGGGCCAAATTGCGGCCATACTTCTTCATATCGGCAGAGGTGACGCCGCCCTTCTTGAGCTTCAGGGTAGTACCTTTGCCGCCTTTGTGTTCTTGCTTATCATGCTGCTTGAAAGCCTTCTTAATGAGGGCTTTGTCTTGTTTCAGGTCATCTTTTTCCATCATGTACTCCTTAAATTGTAGTAACCGCAATATTTCCGATTTGTCCTTGAGCAATTAGGTCATTCGGAGTTAGTCCATTATCGTCTGCTCTTGAGCCGCCAACGGGATTCCAACCCCATTGAAATATTCTACTACCTTCACCTATTGTACCAATACCATTTGGTCCCGGACCCGGTTGTAGCTGCAAACCCCCTGTACCTGATGTGTAATAGCTAGTATCAGTTCTTGGGTTACGCACTGCTTGCGGGTCACTAACTGGGTAAAGCCCGAGAGACAATTGCGGCTGGTCTGGTTCCCAACATGTTGGACACACCAACATATTAATGTTTTTGGTTTTAATAACCAAGCGTTTTAGCTGTTTAAGCTTGTAACGAAACCCGCATCTATCGCATTCCGCAATAGAGTATTTGCCAGACGAAAACTTGGAGGGCACTTACCACCCCCCGCCACCAACATACCCAACACGCGGTGCTAGGCGAATGGCCGCTTTTTCGCGGTCTTCATCGGCTGCAAGTTGATATTGCTCTTCGTAATCAGCTTTTAACATCTGAATGCGCTGAGCGGCGTCGGGGATTTTGAGCGAAAGATAGTACGCAAGACCTGCAACCATAGCCGGTAGAAATCGAAACGGAATATCTTGTGTGGTCACGCCGTTGCCAGCGTCTTGAATACGACGCAAGCGCCAATATACGAATGTGTATTGGTCATTAACTGTTGGTAGCGGCCAAATATTAATCTGTGGATATTGCACTCCATTTGGCGTGGTGGCCCCAGAGCGCCGATTTACCCACACCTGAATTGGGCGCCCGGTGGCGTTTTTGTTAGGAATGGTTGAGTAAGTAGGCTCCGATATTCTAGTAATATTAATATCAGTCTGATTTTGCCCGCTACCAGTACGCACAACATGGTCTAACAAGTCAATTGTATCAACCGGCAAATCATATGTAATGGTATTAGCAAGAAGCGGAATGCTGCCCTGCTCAATTGTCCAAAGATTAATACCGCGGTTGGCCCATTCAATAGTAAGAAGATTAAGACTACGGCGGGCCGTGCGCATATCGTAGCCCGTGCGAAGCTCAGAGCCGCAACGCTCAAATGCCTCTTCAATAAGATTGTTGAGGTCTAAATTAAATGATGCGGTGCCGGTGGTAGTCATTTAATTCCTAGCTGTTTTTTAAGGTTGGGCGTCATTCCTTTGTGGGCAATGACTGTACCGCCCTTGGCTTTTTTGGTCGTTTTCTTAGCTGCAGCTGCTTGCGCTTTTGTTGCTTTTTCTGCAGCGGCTTTTTCTGCAGCGGCTTGCTTAGCAGCGGCTTTTTCTTCTGCGGCCTTCTGTGCGGCAGCGGCTTTTTCTTGGGCTGCTTTTTCCGCTGCGGCTTTCTTCTGCGCC
>RGUK01000089.1 GCA_010027825.1 bacterium | reverse complement strand
AAGGCATACGCTCATCGTGGCGGAGATGGGTTTTATTGGAATGGTAACTTTGTGCCCAACACTACCGGGGTGAACATCAAGAACAAGATATCCTTTGAAGCACCTATATCGGTTGATAATTTCAATTCGATAAGGGCTAATCCATATCAAAAGATTCGCTATGGAAGCGGATTGAATGACGTTGGCTGGGTGTTCAGCCTTGAATACAGCATTACTACTGGAATGACTAAATTTGAACTTTTAACGGAATGAGTTTACAAGCTACACCGAATCAGCCCCTTGACTGGCAGTTGCTTCCTTTGGGGGAAGCCGAATGCCCTGACTGCCCTCCTTCGGACTACTGCTCTCCGATGTTATTCGAGCGGTATTTAGATTCTGGTTCTTACTACTATCGCTCCGTTGATTATTTCAGCTTCTCGATAGAGGGAAGCCTTGCGGCAGAGGATATGTGTCCCATTGACGTATCTGCCGCTGTAATAGGTAGAGAGGAAAATGCCAAGACCACATTTAATGTTGATGGCTCTATAACGATAGATTTCGGGCCGACAGCTGCGGATATGACTAATTCATTTGTGGAGTTTACGGATTTCCCTGTTTTAAGATATTGCCCGCTCGTGTTTACATACTGCGTGGATTGGGATACGGAATGTGAGGGATGTGAATCTTCTCGTGTTTATCCTGTTCATATTTTCTTTGAAATTTCAGGGACAAACACTCCTGCTCAAACGAGAACTATAACGATAAACAGTCCTGATGAACTTGAAAAGTGCAGTACGGTAGTGTTTTCGGATATTTTGGATGACATTATAAGCTTAAAGGTAAACGGAACTGAAACTGTTCCTCCAACTTTTTGTGATATTGAGGTTGACCCACCCGTTCCTTGTACGTCTCAGATTACGTTTGCCACATACACCGCTTGTAATGTAGTGCCATTAAACATAGTAACCGCTAACGGAACTCCTAACGAATGGGCGGGTGCTTTTAACTTAATCCACTACAACTTCGGAACGATAGATGGTGAGACCTATTACATTACAGGGGTTTATCAGATAGATGGGATACCGGAACAGCCGATTGTATCCCCTGCCAATTCGCCATTTTCTTTGTATGTAGATAACTGCATGAAGATAAACATAGCCGCAGGGCATTGTTGCGATGAGTGCGAGCAACAAGTATTTGAGTCTGTATGCATAAAGCCCATCCTCGACCCTTGTGGAACGGTTAGTATTGAATACTACCAAGACGTTACCACTACGGAGGATGCCTTCGGATTCGGGTTCTACTACCCTGCTACAAGTCCTACGTTCACTCAGCATATGAGGCTTCCCGGGAATGTACGAGATGCCAAGTACGATGGGACTATGGTTTCCTATCAAGATTCGCTTGGCAGAAAGAGGGTTGTTTATGCTGAAAGGAGGAAGGCTCTTTCCTTCAATACGGGCAGAGTTCCAGAGTACGTTCACGATGCTTTGAGTATTGCTTGTAGGCACGACAACTTCTTATTGGAAGATGCCCTTTACAGCGTGGATGATAATTTCTTTACAAGAACTACCGAATACACTCCAACATACATTCGTATGAGCCGCCTTGCTCCTGTGAGCTTGGAGGTTGAGGCTAAGACCCAAGACCTAAAAAAGAATATGTGTATTTAGCGTATATTTGCGTGTCGTTGTTGTGGTTGAGGCTACCATATAAAGTTCCTCGAAACCAAACTTCTTAAACTTAAAAAAATGGCTTTTTGCTCTTATGATTGTTCTGAACTCCCAGACCACGAGATAGTAGTCTGTGGGGACTATAAACTTGGCGGCATTTCCGCTGCCGCTATCTTGAATTGTGATTTAGATTTAGATGGAAGTCCAAACCTATCCTTGGATGCTACTTGGACTACTTGGGCTTCTGCTGGTAGCGTAAAACCTATCCGACAGATTAAAGGCACTGTTGCAAGTCCTGCTGCTGTTGAAGTTCCCAACCCGATTGCTTGTGGACCTGAAAACGTTCTTGTAGGTTTCAACTGGACTTGTACTTGGCAGGATGCCAATGCTACTGGTGCTTCTTCTGGAAGTTCATTTACAGGTGGCAACACGGATTTCTATTGCGACCTTAACACTCGTACTACCTATTTGGCTTTGTACTTGTGTGGTAGCGATGAGGTTATGTTGATTAACTTCCCTACGAACTACCGTGCTGCGTTGATGATTCCGGACAATGACCGTGCTCTTCAAATGTTCGAGGTTTCGGCTACTGCCTACATCCCTGTCGGTGCTTGTATTCAGAAGTTTCCTGCTCCTCCTACTTTCTTTGACGTTACCCCTGCTCCTTAATCTTTCATCCTCATCTTTCAAATTAGAGCCACAAATGAGTGGCTCTTTTTTTTTACTTTTGCCCTATGAATACGCCAATAGTCCTTCTTGCCTTAAACAAAAAGGAATACTATCAGATGGCTTTCAATGCAGCGGCATCTATCAAGCACTTTAACCAAGGTGTTCAGATAACGCTCCTGCATGATGGGAAGCACAAGCTACACGAATCTAAGTCTTGGATTTTCGATAAGAGCATTTGTATGGATGCCGATGATACTACCCACAATGGGGTATTTCATCCTGGGAAGGCTAAGCTCAATATTCACAAGTACCTCGACAAAGGTGCTTGCCTATACCTCGATGTGGATGTTATCTGCATAGCTCCATTTGGGGATATAGTAGAGAACTGCGAGAAAGCTAAGGGGTATTACTACATTTTACAGAGTGGGCACTTATGGGCATCTGAATCCGACATACGGCACTACAATGGCTTATCTGCCGATGCTGTTATCTACGGAATGAACTCTTCGTTTATGTTTATGAGGACTGGCAAGGAGCTAACCAAGTTCTTTGAGAGGGCTATGAAGGCTATGTTTGAGGGGCTTCCTGCTTCCAATCTTTCGATGCCTTGGGGGCAGTCCTACCCGGACGAACTTGCGATGACCGTTGCTTGTGCCGACTTGAAGGTAAATCCATACCTTGACTTTGGAGACCCGATTAGGTTCTTTGGAAGAACTTCGAACTATGACCAAGAGATAGGTGGGGCAAGAATGGTTGCTTTATTTGGCCCGAAGGGGATGATTCCATTAAAAGCCATTGATAGGTGCGATAAGGTTATGAGGAACGTTTGTGCTACCTTCTCTATGGCTCACGAGTACAAAATACTGCCTCTTATGAAGGGCAAGTACGCCAACAAACATCGCATTATTGAGGGTGGTATAAATCGTGGGTAAGCAGATTAAGATACGCGCATTTTCTGATTGGGCAACTTCCTTTGCCCTCCACGATAAGATTATCGACCAGTTTATGGGGGCGAAGCAACTTCGAGATACGATGATGTTCGTAACCGATGACTCCTATGACTATGCGGTAGTCTTTGACCACAAGGGGGACAACGAAATACTTACTCCGAAAGAACGCACTCTTGGCTTTATAACTGAGCCTCCTGATAGCACGCATTTTGATAGGATTTTAAGCGATTATTGTCTTAGGGTATACACTTGTGGCTCTGCCGAGAGTTATGGTCTTAGAGGCGATGTTAGGCACTTTCCTATGGGTGTTTTCTACCACCTGGAAGGTGAGATAGAAGATTATATGGTTTTGCCCTCAAAAACGCATAAGTTGGGGATGGTTTTGAGTGCTACAAGTGGTGGCTTTTACGATTATCGTATGAATATTGCCAAGGCGATAGCAACGAGTGGGATAGGCTCTGTGTATGGCAGGGGCTTGAACTTTAAGGGTGTGAAGGGGGAGTTATCCAACAAGGCTAATGGGTTGATTCCTTTTGAGTTCTCGGTTTGTATGGAAGGGGGGATATGGGATGGATATATGTCTGATGAGGTCTTGGATGCTGTTTTATGCTCTTGCATACCGATTTATGTAGGTTGTTCTACGATTACTGCCTATATTCCCTTTGCGATACCGCTTGTTCGGTATGACAATCCGAAGGCGGCTATTAAGGAGATAGAAGATATTTTGGCGAGTGTAAAGTACGAGGAGGTTTATCCTCTAATTTTGTCTTGGAAGAAGAAGTACCTTGCCAACTACAACCTATACGAAAAGATAAAAGAGTTTATATGCAGCAAGCAATCGACATTGTAACCCAATCATTCAAGGACATTGAGGACATTCTGATAGTCGAAATAAACGCGAGGGATGGCTCGGTTACTAAGAAGTTAGCCGAGATACCGAGTTCAACTGTTCATGCTTTTGAGCCTTACGCGAGTAAGGTGATACCTAACTTACCGAGTAATGTGGTTATGAATTACAGCGCGGTTATGGAGAAGGATGGAGTTACGAATATGTGGATTCCGATGGAGGGTGATCGGTATGCTTACAACAGGACTACAAGTTATACCGAGGGGATGCCTCCTTCGGTTACTTACCGAAAGATGATAGAGGTGAAGACCGTTTCTCTTGAATCATATCTTAGGAGTTATGGACATACTTACATTGACTTGCTTTGGATTGATTGGTATGAATCCGAGTTGGGTGTTGTAAGGAACTGCCTTGCTTCGGTGGGTTCTACGAGTTTTATGTTCGTTAAGTGGGGCAATTTAACCGATATGTTTGGCAGGTCGAGGATTGAGCCTATCTTAAATCTGATAGGTGATGATTGGGATGTTATTGCCGCATGGGAGAGCGATGTACTGCTGGCTAATAGCCGTTTTGTAGAAAAAACAACAAATTGAGTTATTACTACCTTTGTAGCATAAACTTTACGATATGTGTAAATGTAGAGGAGGAAGAAGGGGAGGTTCAAGATGACTCTTGAACAAGCCTCTGAGCTTCTTGAAAAGATTTCTAAGGAATACGCTACCTACGAGACGAAGAAGCGTTCGGACAAGTATTACATTCCGAACTTCTATCCTACCTATCGTGAGTGTGTAGAAATGGCTTCGAGGCTTAGGGTTCACTCGGACTATGATGCCTTTCCTGAAAAGTTATTCCGTGAGAAAGCTCCCAATGAGTTGCCCCACGAGTTCAACTACCGAAAGAACATCTACAAGCCGATAACCGTTCCTTATTTCCATAAGGCTGTTAATGTGGCTGGTCGTGTTTGGAATAGGCAGAACTACGAGATTAGGTTTTCCAACGTTGAGCAGGAGCGGTATTTCAATCAAGAGTACCCGAGGTTTGGCAGTATTGAAACCTACTTTCAGCAGATAGTAACCTTCGTTACCTTGACTGACCCCAATGCTGTTTTAGGCATTATGCCAGTGAACTTACAGTATCTGGAGGACGGTACTTTCAATGATACTATTGAGGTAACGCCAACGGCACATTGTTTTAAGAGCAAGAGGGTATGGGCCTGGAAGGATGAGGAGTATGCCATTATCCGTGCTGATTACAGCAGTAAGGTTACGCTTGGCTCTGATGGCTCGAAGGAGGTTGAGGATGGATTGGTCTTTTTCATATTTGACCGCAACGAGATTCAAGTAGCCACCCAAGTAGGCAGAAAGAGTGATTACATATTCGATATAGAATTATACTACCGCCACAACCTCAATCAACTTCCTTGTGTTCGCTTGGGAGGGATTAGCGTTCAAGAGGATGGCGATTACTACTATCAATCGTTTTATACGCCTGCTATCCCTGCTCTTGACCAAGCTGTTAATGACTTCTCTACTTTACAAATGAGCAAGTTTTCTCATGCTTTTTTGCAGAAGTGGGAGTATGTGGATGAGTGCGACAAGTGTAACGGAAGTGGGCAGATTGAAGAGGCTTTGGGCTTTGAGGATAAGGTGGCGATTGCTTGTTCGAATTGTGCTGGAACAGGAACGAGGCGAATGTTCGGGCCACTTTCCGTATATCAAATTCAAGCCCCCAATAGGTTTACAACCGAAACAGAGACCAAGATACAAGTCCCTCCTGCTGGCTTCATAGACGTTAAGCACGAAATCCTTGACTTCTTAAACAAGCAAGTGATAACCAATATTCAGATGGCTTTCGAGCTTTTGTCTATTGACGTTATGAACAACGAGAAGATTAGCGGAAGGGAAACAGCAACTGGTAAGGCTATTGACCGGGAGGAGCTGTATAGCTTCCTTTTGAGCTTCTCTGCTGTGGTCTTTTCCGACTTTGAGTTCGCTATCAATATGATAGGTCGGATGCGTTTTGGTGATTCTTGGCAGTCCCCTGCTATCCGCTACCCTCAGAACTTCGAGATGAGGACTGATGCCGAGCTTACTGCCGAGATTAAGGGCGCACCATCGTTCTCTAAGGCTATGTTGGCTCAGCAATACTTGG
>RGUK01000088.1 GCA_010027825.1 bacterium | reverse complement strand
AAGCACCCCCACCAGCATTAACAGCTGGCCAAGAAGGCCTTAATCCGGGGACCGCCGTCGTTGGCAAGATCCCCGTGGATGAGCAAGTCAAGCTCCCGCAGCTTGATACGGAGTTCAGGGCCTCTGAACCACGCACCCCGATCTATGATCGCTTTGGCCGTGTAACGGGATACAACTATACGCCTGCTGCAAAGTTGACTCCTGCCACGGGAACGACGGTCTTTAACTGGACACCTCCCGGAGTGACGAGCAGGTCCCGATCTTTATTGAATATAGGAGATGTTCCGAGGGTAACTATTGATCCCGTGACGGGGCAATTGCGTTTACCCCTAAGTGCAAGTCAAAAATATGCTCAAGACCGTGCGCGATTAAGCCAGGACATTGCTAATCTTTATACGAAGTCCACCGCAGGACAGACGGATGTACCCTCTGCCTTGCCATCGGGCGCAGCCGGGGCTTTTAGAAATTTGGTGATGAGCGACCCGACACTATCTGCGCAATTGCGTTACAGAGACATCGGTGAAGCAAAAGTTAATCCAGAAAAAGTTGATGCAGCACTTGCAGGCCAGTACGGTAAGCAGCAGTATCTTTCTGCATTGCAAGCGGCGTTTGATCCGTATCTTGCAAGTATCCGACCGCAGCTTAAAGTTTCGACGGAAACGCAAAAGAGCTACATGGAGCAGTACCCCGATGTGGCAGCGGCTTATGCCAAGTTAACCCCTGCTGAAAGGGCTAAGTTCCCCACCCCCGAGTCCTATGCCCAGTATCACTACGATACCTACGGCAGGGCCGAGGGCCGTAATCCACCGTCCGTGGGTTTTGGAGGTGGGCAGGGGCCGGGGTTAGGGATTAGTGGAGGAAGCATACCCACAACTGGAACGTCCTTTTTTGCCAAGGGTGGGCCTGTCACAAAAAAAGCCAACGGCGGTGATGTTTCACGTGAAACATTGCCGCCAAAACGAGCATCGACGTTGAAAGGTTACGGTGAAGGCGAAGAAGCAGAGGACGCAAGAAAAAGTGCAAGAGAAATTTTTCGTGCTTTAGTGGGTATGGATCCTTATGACAAAAACAATCCAACGGAGGCCTATCGGATTGCTTCTACGGCTACACCGTTGACCATGATTGGTGGCGGTATCAAAGGTATCAAAGGGGTTGGGAAAGGCCTAAGTCGTGCGGAGCAGGAAGCAAACCTTGCGAGATTTCTTGAACCAAGTAAGGTTAAAGAGCGCTTATATCATGGCTCCCATAAGCCAGCGATAGTGGAATTTCAAACCGGGAGAGTGCTCAAAGAAAAGCAGTATCCTGGAAATACAATTGAACCATGGGCCGTGGATAATCGTGATGCGGTATTTTTGACACCGGACCCAAAGCTTGCAGACAGCTTTGCAGGGGGTGATTTTCACATCGGCATGGGATACACGCCAGCAACATATCCAGTGCGAGTACAGGTAAAAAACCCATGGGACTATGACAACCCAGAGCACATTGAAAGCGTAATAAACGCGTATAAAAAAAAATATCCGCTTAAAAAAACAAAGGACGGAGTGCCATCAGAAGAGTCAATGAGACATCACCGGTTTGAAACGGCAATGCGTGAGCTGCCGTTGCGCGAAAAAGCCAATTGGAGCGGTATTGAAAAAGCAGATGTACAGGAAATCATCAGAGACCTTGGCCATGACGGATTCTTTGTTAAAGAAGGCGGCGTTAAAAACCTGGGCGTATACGATCCTCGTCGTATTAAATCAGACTTAGGTAACGAAGGCACCTACGATATTACTGATCCTAACATTAACAAAGCTAGGGGCGGTGATGTTTCAACAAAAGACTTCATTGCCAAGTTTGCCGACGGCTCCCCCAACCCTGACGAAATTCCAAGCGTCATTGACGAGCGCGAAGAGATCCGCAGTGAATCGCAGCGCATGCTCAATCGACTCAAGGCCCAAGGACCACGGTCCACGGGTTTTATTAAAGGGAGGGTGCCAGAGGGCGTAGCAAGACTTCAACGTGAGGTTGAACAACGTCAGATTGATGCATCCAAACCGGGAAGCGCGGCACAGCTTTCTTTGATTGATCGGCCTGCAATGCGAATTGCTAGCGACATCGTTCGTGGCGCGGTAAGCGCAACGCCTGCGGAACCCACCAATCCAAGCGAGGCCTATCGATTAATGCAGGGATTGACCGGTGCATACTTGCCCACGGCCCCTGTGGTGCGCATGGGTCAATCAGCCAAAGCCGCCGTTCAACAACCCGGAGCCACTGTTGCCTCTGCAAAACGTGGTTTTGAAGAGCTTGGCGATACCGCAGCCGCTCAACTGGCTCGCATATCCCAGCCCAATACCCTAGGCAGTCAGGCAGGAGCCGTTCGCCCATATGGTAAGGGGACGGTGTTTTCTGGGGTTAAACTTCAAGGAGATAGATCTGTTGGATCATCATTAGACAGATATCTACTAGATGCAGATACTGCTGCTTTTGAAAGCGTTGACTCTCTGGATAATTTGGATAAAGTTGAGGCGATTAGAAACTTTTTTGACACTAAAGCTCGCCGTTACATAACAACACAACTTGGCACTGAAAAAGATCCTATATTTAAAGCTATTAAAGAAGAACGTATTAGCAACCTTGCACTTCATGACAAACAGGGGCTGAGGCAATATGCTATTCGGGCGGCGCGGGAAGGAAAATCTAAGGTTACAAAAGAAACAGGAGAACCTGTTTTAGATGCGTTTGGTCGGCCTATTTTTTATCCAAAAGATCCTCAGGCCGTTATAGACGTAACTTCAGAGTATGACAAAATGGTAAATGTTAATCCCATGCGCATGAAACCAGAACTTATACAGCGAAGGTTTCAGATTGATGATGATGCGTATATAGCAGAAGTTGAAAAGGTCAAAGAACAAATGCAACAAGCGTTTGAAGCGGAAGGTTTAGACCCACGTCTTGTAAATTTAAAAGAACCACTAATCCTTACCACGGCCCGAGACACAGGTCAGCCATACTACACCGGATATATACCTCGCATGGATGACTTTATTAAAGCTAAATTATCTGGAGATTCAACAGCGTTAAAAGACGTTCCTGAAAATATTATACGTGCTTTAGACAAAAACGAACTTTTGTATGATGTGTCCACGGAGGGACCTTTAAAAGAAATATTAGATCCCGAAAATATTGCTTCATATCTTGCTACATTAAACAAAAAAGAAATCGAAGGTATTCAGTTTGAAGAAGCTGTGGTAAAAGCCGCAAAGTTTAATGAAGAAAAACTTAATCGCCAGTTTAAGGGAAAACGTTTGAAAGCTCTTGTAGAGTCAGGCAAAGCTCCAGATAATGTTTTTTCTAAAGGCGTAAGCGAGCCTTTGCTTAAATTTAATGAAAACGATCCTCATCCCGGATTTGCATGGAAACGTCTTGAAGAATTAGATTCAACTATACCGGAAGGCGCATATGTAGGGCACTCAGTGGGCGGGTACTCTTTAGGAGGTGCCGGATATGGCCCAAGTTACACTAAAGGTTTTCAAGAAGGGACACATAAAGTCTACAGCTTACGTAATACCCGTAATCGACCGGTGACAACAATTCAAGTAATTGATAAAGGTACTCTTGATAACCCTTATCCAGTTATTACTCAGATTAAAGGCAATGGGGCAAAAACCGGGAACACGGCTCCAGTAAATTATGAAAAAGAAGTTTATGATTTTTTGGTTAAAATTGTTAAACCAAAAAGTATCCAAGAATCTAACAACTTTTTAACTCCTTTGCTTATTCAATATAAAGATGCCCTTGAAACAAATCGTTTCATTGATTATCCCTAAGGCCTGAACATGCCCATCGACAAAGCCCTATACGAAGCCCCTGCCACATTGATCGAGATTGATCAGGAGGACATGCCTGAAATTGAGATTATTCTTGACGCGGACGGTGGGGCGACGATCGAGATTGGGGAAGATGAAGACAGCGAGGTGGACTTTTACGCCAATCTGGCAGAGGTCGTGGACGATGACACGTTATCCAAGATCGCCATAGACCTCTCAGCCTTCTTTGAAGCGGACAAATCGAGTCGTTCTGATTGGGAGCAGACCTATGCCAAGGGCCTTGAGCTTTTAGGCATGAACTTTCAAGAGCGCACCAAGCCCTTTCGAGGTGCGGCAGCGGCGACTCACCCCTTGTTGATGGAGGCCGTGGTCCAGTTCCAAGCGCAAGCGACTAAAGAATTGATGCCAGCGGGCGGTCCTGTGCGCACGGAGATCCTGGGCAAAGAGACCTTGGACAAGTTCCAGCAGGCTGGACGCGTGCAGGATTTCATGAATTACCAGATCACGACAGTAATGAAGGAGTACACGCCCGAGTTTGATCAGGCAATGTTTTATTTGGGCTACGGCGGGTCGGTATTTAAGAAGGTTTACTACGACGAACAGCTTGGGCGGATGGTTTCCAAGCTTGTTTTGGCCGATGACGTGTTCATTCCGTACTACGGATCAAGCGTCATGAGCCAATGCCCACGGATCACGCACCGCATTGCGATGGATTCCAACGAATATCGCAAGCGGGTGGTTTCGGGTGAGTATTTGGACGTGGTGATTGAGGGTGAATTGTACCCATCTGATGCAAGTCAAATCCGTTATCAGGTTGATAAACAGACGGGTGTCGTGGAAACCGGTGCGCCGGAGGAAGTTTTTTTGCTTGAATTCCAAGTGGACTATGATTTACCGGGATTTGAGGACAAAGATGACAAGGGTGAGCCCACGGGAATCAAGCTTCCTTACGTTATTACGTTGGATGAGGCTACAAAACGTGTGATTGGCGTGCGTCGCAACTGGGAAGAAGACGACGAACGTAAGAAAAGGCGCAATTATTTTGTGCATTACGTTTTAATCGAGGGCCTTGGGTCGTATGGCTTGGGTTTTGTGCATTTAATTGGTGGACTTTCCAAGACAGCGACCTCTGCGTTGCGTCAATTATTGGATGCGGGGACGCTTTCTAACCTTCCAGCGGGGTTCAAGGCCAAAGGCGCAAGGATCGCGGACCAAGACAATCCAATCCAGCCGGGAGAATGGCGTGATATTGACGTAGGCGGGGCTGAATTACAGCAAAATATGTTGCCTTTGCCTTATAAAGAGCCTTCGCAGACGCTTTTTGCATTGCTTGGTTTTTGTGTGGACGCCGGAAGACGTTTGGCAAGCATTGCAGACATGCAAGTGGGCGAAGGCAATCAAATGGCGCAGGTTGGAACGACGCTTGCATTGCTCGAACGGGGCACGCAGGTCATGTCAGCCATCCATAAGCGGTTGCATTATGCGTTAAAGGAAGAATTTGAGCTTTTGGCCAAGGGTTTTGGGATGTATATGCCCGATGAGTACCCTTATGACGTGCCGGGAGCGTCAAGAAAAATTAAAAAAGCGGATTTTAACAACCTTGTTGCGGTACAACCGGTCTCTGATCCCAATATTTTTTCTTCAGCGCAGCGTTTAACGCTTGCACAGATGCAGTTACAGATGGCACAATCTGCGCCGCAAATGCATAATTTGTATGAAGCGTATTATCGTGTATATTCCGCGATGAATGTGCGCGATATTGACAGTATTTTGAAACCGCAGCGTACACAAATGCCCAAGGACCCTGCGCAAGAAAATGGTGACGTGTTAGACGGTATGGAATTAAAAGCTTTTGCGGGACAACAGCACGATGCGCACATTGCAGCGCATTTGATGATGGGTTTGTCGCCCATGTTACAGGCTCAGCCAATTGCTGCTATGACTTTGCAAAAACACATTCTGGATCATGTGAAATTAAAAGCTGAAGAGACTGCTGAAGCAGAACTTTTTGCTCAATACGGCAGTGATCCAGATCAAATGGTGTCTGAACTACAACACGAAGCGCTTGTAGCGTTAAAAGTTGCATCATTTATGCAGGAAGTACGTGATTTGCAAAATCAATTAATGGGCGTGGATCAAGGTCCAGATCCTTTGATTGCGTTGAAAGACAAAGAACTTCAAATTCGTGCGCAAGATGATCAGGCTAGTCAGCAAATTGATCGTGCAGCAGAACGTGCAAAGGTTGCACGCGAGCGAGCGGATTTAATGGATCGTAATGCGCGTCGTCAACAAAATGTACAGGCTATGAATCAACGGAGGCCACAAAATGCCGCTTAAAAGAGGTAAAAGTCAAAAGGTTATTTCAATGAATATTGGGGAAATGATTGGTTCGTATCGGAAAACGGGCAAGATAGGCACAAGCAGCCCCAAAAACAAAGGCGATGCCATTAAGCAGGCC
>RGUK01000087.1:6175-6303 GCA_010027825.1 bacterium | reverse complement strand
GTAGGGACCGTGGGGACCGTGGGGACCGTAGGGACCGTGGGGACCGTGGGGACCGTGGGGACCGTTAGTTTACTAGTTTTCCAATTCTCATAAGGTAAACGATCACCAATAAATCCAGTGGTTTGTGT
>RGUK01000087.1:0-6142 GCA_010027825.1 bacterium | reverse complement strand
AGCTTACGCGCTTTAAGACTACGTTTTTTATATCCTGAAGAATTTGGTCAGATCAAAGTAGTAGCGGATGCACAGGGGTCTTTAATGCTTATCCAGAAAATCGGATCCGCGAATCCGTTCGATACCGACTCAGATCCGGGGATCGTGAAGGAATCCGATCTCTACGATCTCCCGTTGGAGCGCCTACCACAGGAGCTGGATGCGATAGGGAGAGAGTTTAAGGATGCCGACCCTATAAATCGCGCGCATTATGCGATCCACGCCGTTCGCTTGGATTCGTTTGGGGGAACACTTGTCACTAACTGTAAAGGGTATGGGCATTGGTTCCGCGCTCAATTCAGGGGGACAAATATTCCCACGCGCGCGGGAGTGGTAAGGCATTAAAACTGAGGGATCCCGCGGGGAGCCGTGGGATCCCAGTACAATAAGGGGGATATATGGATCGTTTTACGAATTGGGGCATTTGGGATGGTATGTGGCAGGGGGAGACAGTATCGGAAGATCTTGAAGTAGATCTAACGGATCCCATGGATCGGATCGTGGAGGTAATAGAATTAAGGTTTTTAGATCGTGAATACAAGTAACGATCGGGGGAGCGCGTAAGCTCCCCGATCTCTCGCGTGGAGCGCGCGGGGGATCGGGGATCTTATGATCCCAGATCTATGCGGGGAGCCGCGGGATCTGAGTAGTTAAACAACAAACAAACAAGGGAAGCATATGGACATTCAGAAAGTAAAGAATCCAGATCAGATCAGCCGATCCCGTGGGGTGGTATTCCAGGATCCGATTAAAGATCGATATCGATTAAATAATGCCTGGGAGCGATTTAACTCACGGTTCGAGATAGCGTGGGGCTCCACGCGGCTGAGATCCGCGCGGCAGGGTTTTAAAGGGTACGATCTTGGGATCCATGATCTCATAGGTATCCGATCGTATGAGCGAACGGGGGAGATCTCGCGTATCGTGAAAGAGCGAACGGGGGAGCCATATCTGATGGGGATCGAATTAGAGATCGAGCGCGTGAAAGATCGGGAGCGCGTGGGGGAAATCTTAAAACGTGGGCTCCCCGATCGGCATATATGCGTGAGGGATGGATCGCTAGCTAGTGATGGGATCGAGATCGTTACCTCTCCCCTCGCTCCGCGGGAAATCGGTAGAATCCCATGGTATAACCTGCTTAGATCCTTGAGCCGCGTGGGATGTATTTCTCATGATAGTGGAGCATGTGGGCTTCACGTATCGATCTCGCGTAATTATTTGAAAGATCGAACATGGAAAGGGATCCGATCGATGCTATCGCGGGATCGATCGTTATTTGAGGCACTATCGCGCCGAACGATCGGGAAGGCAGGAAGCGCAAACGGGGATCCGTTCTACTTCTGCTCATTCTCCCCACGCGAGGGGAAGTATCAGGCTCTTAACTTGAGTAAATCCGCGGTATGTGAATTCCGTTTTTTCAGAGGAACACTCTCCCCCGCTAGTTTTATCGGATCTCTTGAGATCGTGAGATCGATCGTAGAATACGCCAAGGATCGGGAGAGTAGATCCGATCGTGTGAGACTATCAGCCAAGAGCTGGATCGAATACGTTAGGGAGCGGGGATCGTTCGGTATGGCGTGGGAATATATGCGCGCCCACGCCGATCGATTCTTGACCACTCCACGCGCTCCACGCGTAAGAGCCGCGGGGAACCGTGTAGCCAGTTTTGTTAGGGATCGATCCCGTGGATCGATGTATCAGATCAATTCGAGCGGGGATCTTGAATTAGAATCGGGATACACTTCCGATCGAATGATTCAATCCCTTTGCGTAGGCGGATCGATCCAGGGTATCGAGATCCGAGAATATCGGATCCCGATTGCATGGCAAAACTCGACGGGACTACCTCAGTATGTGAGGGAGTCGGTAGAACGTGGAACCGCTCCACGTGAGATCGTGATCCGATCGGCGTGGGCTCCCGCTCCCAATGAGGGATCGTTGGAGAATCGGGGGATCTGTTTTTCATACTATCGCGGGGGATGGGGTAGGAGATCCGCGTTATATAGCCATGCAGTGACAATCGATTGATAGGATCGGGGGAGCGCGTAAGCTCCCCGATCTCTCGCGTGGAGCGCGCGGGGGATCGGGGATCTTACGATCCCGGATCTTCACGGGGAGCCGTGGGATCTGAGTAGTTAAGCAACAAACAAACAAAGGGAACCATATGTGCGTGATCTTAATTGGTAAGACTAAGGATATTCGGAAGGTTGATCTTGATTCGGCGTGGATATCCAATCCTCACGGCGCGGGGATTGCGTATCCCCGAACGAACGGGAAGGGGGTAGAAGTAGTGAAGGGGATCATGGATCTGGATACACTCAAGGGAGAATTGAAGGGGATCGATCCCGATATCAGGATCGCTCTACATTTGAGATACGCTACTCATGGATCGATCGTAGAATCGAACACGCATCCTTTCAAGATCGGGAGATCGGGATCGTATCTCATGCACAATGGCGTTTTGTCGGCGTTCGGGAGATCGGGAGATCGTGGGATCTCGGATTCGATGGATCTTGCTAGAGTATTAGGCGAGATCAAAGATCCAAGGGATCGATCTAAGGTGCTCCGCTCGGTGTCGGGGATGTTTTGCACGATCTCCACGGAAGGGATCCATACATACGGATCAAGATCATGGGTGAAGATCCGCGGGAGTGTAATCGGATCGAATGATTCATTCATTCAAAGATCCTACAGTCTCCCGCTTCACGGGGGATCCCGATACGTGGAGCGTTCGCGATACGTGTGGGATGAATAGCCAAGAATCCGCGGGGGAGTAATCCCCCGTGGGTATTCTACGATCTCGCGGATCCCGCGGGATCTTAGAATATCCAAGGGATCGGGGAGTGAATCCGCTCCCCTTGATCAATCGTTATAATGAAATAGATCGAACGTAGGAGCCCGCGGGAGCCCACGGGAGCCCACGGGAGCCTACGGGAGCCCATGGGAGCCAATGGGAGCCCATGGGAGCCCACGAGATCGATTTTGACTCTCAAACGTGGTTTTGTGGCAAGTGTTAGGTATTCAAAGTATCCGCACACACCCTCGTTTTATTCGAGATCGATTTTGACTCTCAAACGTGATTTTGTGGCAGGTGCTAAGTCAACCTAACGAGTCTTTACAAGACGCGTGAGGCTCTGGGTATGTCAAACAGCTATGCAAACTTTGCGTAGCCGTGGAAAAGTTTGCGTAGCGGTCCGCAAAAATTTCACACCCTGTGGAAAACGAGGTCGGGGGGGGGTTCGACTTCCCAGAAAAAAAGTCGCTATATTTTGGGTGACTTTTGATTTCAATTCGATTTTGGTTTTTAGAATGTTGACACTGAATAAAAGTTAATGTAATAAATCAACCATGCGGTTCGTTACCGTATTTTTAGGAGGCAATTATGACAAGCGCAATCAATCGCACAGATATTCATAGACCATCGGTTATTAAGCCGGAGGAGTACGAGTTCATCGGTATTGTTTACGACCCACGCGAGCAGACCGAGGTGGGCGGCGCGGCGATGCTCGCTGAAGAGCGCGAGAACATCCGCCACTTCATGAAGAGCCACGGTGCAAAGTGGGCTGGGCATGAGCACGGCGGCACTTGTCAGTGTTGTGGAGCCAACGCTCTATATCTTGCAGCGTTCTATCACGAGCCAAGCAAAGAGGTAATTCGCGTGGGCGAGGATTGCGCTCAGAAGTTAGGCTTTGGGTGCGAGAACGCTTTCAATACAGCTCGGCGTCAAGTTGCTAACGCTAAGGAGTACGCAGCGGGCAAGATGAAAGCTCAAGCAGTTCTGTCAGAGATGGGACTCTCTCAGGCGTGGGATATCTGGAAGATGACTAACCGCCCCGACTTTTACGAAGAGAATACCGTGAACGATATGGTCCGCAACCTGATTCGCTATGGCAGTCTCTCAGAGAAGCAGGAAGCGTTTATGCGGAAGTTACTCCATACGATTAACCACCGCGAGGAGATAGAAGCACAAAGGGCAGCAGAGAAGGCAGCGGCTCAAGACTGCCCGACGGGGCGACTGCGGTTTTAACAACAAAGATGGTGGAGGGTTCGTATGGGTCAACGCTCAAGATGCTCGTCAAGGCGCAGGAAGGCTATACGTTGTGGGGCACTGTACCGTCGGCGCTTACTGTTGAGAGGGGCGATGCAGTCACTTTCAAAGCGACGATTGAGCCAGCGAAGAACGATCCCAAGCATGGATTTTTCTCTCGACCGTCCGCGCAAAAGTAAAAAAGTTTTTGTGTTTTTCTTAATTACCATCGGGGGTTACGCTGTTAGGGCATTAGAGCACTGGCAGCGCCCCTGGTAATCTGTTGACACGAGATAAAAAGTGTGACAATAATGCGGAATCGACGGTTCGTTACCGTCGTATTTTTAGGAGGCAATTATGTACGAGGTTTCTCTCTATAAGCGGGGCAGGCAGTTCGCCTTCTCAGTATTCGCAACTACAGCTAAGGCGCAGCAGTTCGCAGCTCAAGGCGGCGAAGAGTGCCAGGCGCAAATAGTAAACACGCTCTCTGGCGAGACTGTTACCTACTTAGTAGCGGGTGGGCAACTAACAGAGACCAAGCGGTACTTTATCAACAATTAGGAGGCAATATGTCAACGAGAGCAACATATACATTCAAGGGCGAGACTGAGGTCCACACATACATTCACTATGACGGCTACCCCGAGGGCGCAGCGACGTACTTCAGAAGTATGCTTGCAGCGTTTAACAAAGATGTGCGCGGTGGAGCAGCAGAGCAGTTCATCAGAGGCAATCATCTCGCTGAGATAACCTCTCACTGGGATGACCACGGCGACACTGAGTACCACTACTCAATAGAGGAGTTCTACAACAAGGACACTTTCTCGGTTGAGTATGTAGTGTGCGCGTTCAAGTTCAATGGCTTTAGCGATGAGCGCACTAAGAGTGAGTTTTTCCACGGTACGGTGACTGAGTTCATTAAGAAGTACGGAGGGTAATATGGGCTGGTGGTTTAGTGAAAAGCGATTCGACGAGACTATTTTCGAGTTCATTAAGCGCAACGAGTTCTCTGGTAGCGATGTGGTCGGAATGACTATCAAGTTGAATGAGGCTTATGTAGCGTGGAGGAGTAATGGCGACGGCAAAGTTCGTGCAGCGGTGGTCCTCATCGACCGTAGGTCCGAGCGTGGACGTATAGGGCTCAAGACCTTGGATGAAGAGATGGGTCCGTACTACTACAGGTGTCCTAAACGCATCCTAGCTCTTCTCTCACCGACCGAAGACCAAACGGCTCTTCGATGGCGAGAGATGTGTAGGGCGGAGATAGCCAAGGGGCGCTCTCTAAGCGGAGACCTTACGGGCAGACTAATGGTGTATGGAGGCAAGGAATATACTCTTGTCCGACGCTCCACCAAGACTCGTGGGACATGGGTTGCAAGGACCGCAGAAGGTGTCGAGTACAACGTGAAACGCAGCATATTAAAAAAGGCAAAGGTGATAAATGCAAACGAAGCTACAGGAATTGAGCTACAGGCTCTTTGAGCAGCAGAAACAAAAGCCCGTTGAGTGTTCTAGACAACGGGCTCTCATATACGAGTACGGAGATGCAGAGCGCGGATTGCGTATGCTGATTGACGGGCTCGAAATATACATGAGGGGACAGAAGCAACAATATCGCAACGTGCCAGTGGGGCAGTGTGAGACCATCCTCAGTTCGCTCAGGCAGCTACTAGGCGAGCCTGGAGAGTTCGACGTGGACACTTGCGCGCAGGCTTTAAGGCTAATAGCAGAGGAGGCATATGGGACAAAAAGATAAGAAGACAATAGCGGCTGACAGTCATCTAGTAGCTAAGGCTCTAGTGGAGGCGATGACTCGCTACAACCAGCAGCTTGATAGCAAGAAAGAGCTCACGAGGGCAGAGAAGCGTCATGCGGCGACTCTCAGCTCTTTAAGCAAGGTAGTGAACCCTAAGTAACGTGGAGGCAATATGGCAAAGGTAATCTTAGCAGTATTAGTAGCAAGTGGGCTTAGTGGGTGCGTAGTACCAGCGCTCCTTGGTGTCAAAAGTTACCAGTCGGGCGATACGCGCATTGAGTTCATAACAGGTGTGGACTTCGGCATCGGCATGAACGGGA
>RGUK01000851.1 GCA_010027825.1 bacterium | reverse complement strand
GATTCCCACGTCTCGGCGGCGACGACCGGCCGCGCAGTAGACAGCCCGATGTTAACCTTGCAGAACATGAGCTAGGTACGGACGCAATGCCCGTTGATTGACCTCCCAGTGATGACGGGACAGGTACAGGATTGACTTAACTTCTTTGACGTCGTAGCCGTATAGGACAAGCTGACCGATGCGATACGGAATTTCTGGCGTTCCGGCTTGCCTCAATTCATGAAGGATGAAGCAATAGTCGTCGTGAACTTCGCGTTCGTTTGCCCATTCCTGGCGCCCTATACGCTGGTACCGATCTACAGACTTGTGCCGGCGCAATAGCATGAGTGCCTCCGTAACCATTGCCCGGTGTAACAGCTTGTGGCGATCCCCGGCCGGACGGTCGGCATAGATAGCGCATTTGACGAACATGGACCGTATGACGTCCTGCGCATCTTCCAGCGTGATACGCGCCTCGTAGTTCCCGCGCAACTTCTGATACAGCATTGCGGAGAGTGGCTTAAACAGGCTTTCGCATTGTTCCCAGTAGGTCACTCTCCCCCCATCCGCATGAAGCGATCCGTCATGCCTAGTTGCAAGTCGACAATCAGCTCATCTTTCATGTCAGGCAACCGCCGCTGGGTTTCCTTCGTCAACTGCCCGATAAAGCCCACCATGATATGAGTGACGGCAACGCCAAGTGTCTGAACTCCCTCCTGCGAGATGATCTCCACCGTGTTGTCCGATTCCCCTCGCAAAATGTCCATCATTGCTATAATGACGCTTGTGGCTACCAAAAAGTCAGTAAATCATCGCAAACAAGAGAAAATCGAAGCATCCGACACTATTAGCGAGAATCCTCAGCCTCAGATTGTGACGTCGAATCGCTGGAGTCTTGACTGCCGGCAGGCAGATCAAACCGAACGCCAGCACGTCGAAGTTGATCCAGAACGCCCCCAATAACCGCTACAAGCTCGCCAGCACTCATTGAAGCGACGCGCCCGTGCAATTCCCCCGCCGCA
>RGUK01000850.1 GCA_010027825.1 bacterium | reverse complement strand
CCCCCGAAGCGTTCATTTATCACCCTAACCCCGCCGTGTTCCGTATGTGGGCACAGCAACACGAGGCCAGCAAATGATCTCATGGGAAGTCATGCGCGATCTCGCCCAGGTATCCATGCTAATCACCGGCTGGGCTTTGTTCGTAGGATCTGGAATCGCCGGGCTAACCGTGGCCGTGCTCGTGTTTGGGTGGGTAGTCGATCAAGTGCGTCGATTCTTTAGGGAAGGCAGATGATTTACGCCAAGGGAAACGGTGCCCCCGCACCTGAAAACCAAGGCGGCGTGGCCGGGGCGTTCTATCCGCCTGCGGCTACTGTTCGCGATTTGGAAGCAGAGGGCATTCTGCCTATCTCCGTCTCGCAATCGTACGGATCGGCTCAGCTATCCCAGACGACGGCTCTGATCGATCTGCAAACCAAGTACCGCAAGCTGCGTAATGACCTAGACGGCATTCAAGAGGTGGTCGCAAGCCTGCTTAAGAGGGCGCAATCGTGAGCGCACTGGCAAAAAAGTTTATCGTGCTTTGGACTGTGGCTGGCGGCCCGGAGCTAGTCGCCGAGCACACGTTTCACCCAACCCGCAAATGGCGTTTCGACTTTGCCTGCAAATCTGCCCGCTGTGCGATCGAGCTGGACGGTGGTGCGTTCCTACCGTTTGGAGGCCGTCACGGGCGAGGGATGGGGATGGTGAAAGATTGCGAAAAGTATCGTGCAGCAGCCGACCTGGGCTGGCGCATCTGGCGCTTCACAACTAAGTGCCTGACGGCTGAAGCAGTGGGGATGACTGCCAAGTCATTCCGCCTTTCGATGAAGGAGAAAAAATGAGCGAACCAACCAACGATACACCTATCAACAAAGACAAGCCGGACTACGAGTACGACGTCTATGAGCGGGAGAAGGCTGACTCTGAATATGAGAATCAGCGTTTCGCGGATTACTACGGCAACAACCGCAGGGGCTGATTATGACTGACCTAACAAAATTCCGCCTAATCGAAAACATTGAAGTGATGGCCTG
>RGUK01000849.1 GCA_010027825.1 bacterium | reverse complement strand
CGGGCTGACGGGCTGACGGGCTGACGGGCTGACGGGCTGACGGGCTGACGGGCTTGTCCGTTTTACTCGTGATAAGAAACGAAAAACGCCTTGACGTCCCGCAAGAAGCCCGCGCGGATTCTCGTTTCCAAAGTGTCCAGTCAGCCCGGCCAAAAATTTTTTCGGCCGTTTTTTCGGGGAATTCTATGAGGCTACTTGCTTTGCGTTGCCGATACGCTATCCTAATGGCAACGCGGGCAGAAACCCGCGGCTAGTTTCACGAGATAAAAGGGTAACACAATGCGGTATCCTGTTGCGAAAATTGAGGCAATGAAAGAGGCGGAAGTGTTCGAGGTTGACGTTATCGTCTTCGGCTATGCCGAAGGCGGGTACGACGTCCAGTGTGGGCGGCTGAGCTGGTGGCAGAGCCTCACCGAGGCCCGCAAGTGTGAAGTCGGGCGCCCGGTGGCCGTCGCTCGTGCGTCCGGGGAATGGGAACCCGTCCAGTTGCCACCGCAACCGCCGGCGGGGCTTCACACCTACGGCTAAGGCTATCGGCTCGGGGCGCCGGCAATCCTGCCGGCGCCCACACTCACGAGATAACTCACCATGCGCACGCTTTCCGAATTCAAGGCCGCGGCAGTTGAGCGCGGCATCGACTGGTCTTCGGCCCGTAGCCTTTATGATTCGATGCGAGCCGAAGAACTGGCGCAGCATGATCGGCAAGCCGAATTCCGCCGTGAAGCCTATCGGCGCCTCAGTGGCGACGAACACGGTGGCAGATTCAAGGTAGGGCACCGTAAAGAATTCAACGGTGGCGACCATACCACTATTCCCGGTTTCGACGTTGTGGCCGAAAGCATGCGCGCCGAATACCCTGAATTCCTCGGCGCCGAAACGGCCGCGGCGGAATTGTGGGACATGCTCACCACTCCAGCCCCGGAACCCCCGCCCGCGGCCGATACCATGCGCCGCGCATTGGAGCGCGCGGCCGAAGAATGTCCGGCCGCACCGGGTTCCATGCGAGACATGGTATCCAT
>RGUK01000086.1 GCA_010027825.1 bacterium | reverse complement strand
TACCAGCCCCTACGGCAGAGGGTTCATAGCTAAAGCCGAGTAGGGCGTATTGTTTTTCCTGCGCTCGATATTTGCCTCCAATAAAAACACTTGTGGTGTCATAAATATCCTTAGGCTTTTCTTTTAGATCGACAAGACTGAATTCTTTTTGCCCCTTGTCGGCTCGCTTCCAAATGACGTCGGCGTAAATTTCTGAGATAGAATTCGGTGAAAATTCAGCCCCAAACAAAAAATCTCCAAACACGAGGTTGGAAGATGCGCTTTTATTATTTAGTGCATTGGCATTTTCTCCGCTGACGAGGGGTGTATCAATGCCGGTCACAAGAGCATTTGATGAGAAAACAGAGGTAGCGAGACCAAGTCGAAGGTGATTAGGCTGTGCTACGTAGTTTAAACCAATATTGGCCGAGGATGTGGTGATCCTAAAATGTCCGTTGAGCAGCCGTTCACCAGAGCTTGTGTTAGCTGTGGCTTTAACGTCGATTTGCCGACTGGCAAATGCTCCGCCAATCGAAAAACCGAGAAACGCCAGAAAAACCTGTACCGTCGGTTGCATGTTCACGCCAGCAGCAAAACCAATTGCTGCACCAAGAATCACACAAAACATAACGGCCAGTTCACGGACAAACCGCTGGGGAGACATCGGTTCCCTCCTTTCTCCCAAGGGTGCACAAAATCCCGCATACAATACGCAGGGGTGCTAAGAATATGCCCGCTTTTAGCCGACTATTTAGCCGAGTTTTTGCGGGCTTTGACGTACGCTGGGAGTGAATACCAGCCGTCATCGTACAGTTCATAAATTTGCTCAAACGCCTTGGCATATTTTAGACCGCAGGCTTCGAGGCTGTACGTGGCTCGGGCGTTGTCGGCAATTACTTTGCGGTCCAGATCGCCAATCCGTTCTATAGCTTCAATCCATTCACGCAGCGTCTTGCACCGATAGCCGTTGACGCCATTTTGAACCGTTTCAGTGAACGCGCCGTAATCTGTGGCGATCAACGGCGTACCGCACAGCATGCCTTCGACGCCAGAACCGCCAAACGGCTCAATGAAGTTCGTGGGCATGAGCGAACAAATAGCGTTCCGCATGAACTCGCTGCGCTGCTCGCCGTGAATCGGGCCCCAGTATTCGATGTTTGGATGTTTCCAGCGGTTCGGATCGCCTTGGCCGCAGAGCACGATTTTTTTGTCAACATAATGGGCGATTTCGTAGATCGTGTCCAAACCCTTGCAGGCGTCAATGCGGCCCAAGAACGCAATGTATTTGCCGGGCTCGTAATTCGGCTCCCAGTCCCGGATTTCAAAATAATTGGGGATGACCCACTCATAATTTGAACCCTGCCGGCCGTCTTTGCCGCAGTGATAATGCCGCCACGCATACGTCTCAAAGATGTGCATGGCGGTCGGCATAAGCGTGGGATAGCCGATACCGGTCTCGACGTGAATATTTTTCGGAAAGTCTTGCAGCAAACGGCTGTGGGCGTGCCCGAACGGGTGGCAAATGATGTCCTTGGGCTGTACTCTTTTTTTTAGTTCTTGAACAAGCCGTTCTTCAAACAAGTGGTGCCACGGCGTGCTGACGCTGGCCAGATCTCCGTGAAAGTCTTCCTTGCGGCGATTACCTGTCAGCGTATGCAATTCCTTTTGGGAGAGCATAACGACTTTTTCTTTGGCTTCGCTTTCGCTGCCTTCGTTGGCGTACTCAACGACGTCGTAACCATACATTTGCAACATGCGCGGAAACCGGAGGGCTTTGCCGGTAAACGCACAGTGCGAGTAAGCCTTGTTGTGGATAGTGTGAAAAATACCAACTAAGTGCAGCGTGGGTTTTGCCACTGGTCACTCCGTTGACCGTTTATGTTTCTATTTCAGTGCTTCAAACAGTTCTAACTGCTTATCGATCGCCGGCGGATTGGCCGATTCTAACTGAGCAATCGCCAGCCGCAAGTCATTAATAATTTCTTTACGTGCGGCATCGGTGGTGATTGGAATTGTCAGGCTGTATTGTTTGCTAGGCCCAAATGCAATTTGAAACGTTTCGCCATTAACGGCGATGTCCGGTTTCATAACGCCCAAAATCGCCCGCAGATATTTGTTTTCTTCGACGACTGTGGCGATCATGACCGCGAGTTGGTCCGCTGCTTGATTTTTAAACAGCGTTACAATTCGTCCGGTGCGGGCTACATCCATCAAACCCTTAATAATCCAACTAGCCATATCCCCAAACTCTTCTTTGGGTGTTTGTTGGCAGTTTTTGTTGTTGTTATTGCAGCAACCCATGTGATTCCTTTCTCTAGGCACGCGGCCATTCGTGATTGCAGTCGGGGCAGCGCCAAGCAAAGACACGATCCAATTCTTGGGACGACAAACCGATCAGGCGGCTGAACCGTTGCGGGCGGTTTGTGCCGTATGCCGCGTCAACGTGTTCTTGCAGTTCTTGGTCGGACATATTTGCTGTCCAACTCTGAGAACGCAGCGTGTCAAAAATTGGATTGCCAGCCCAACTGGTTCCACATTCCGGGCAAGTCCCGAATTCGTCCAGTGCTGTTTTTGGCGTGTTGGGCGTCGTAGCACGCGGCACAGGCGGGCAGGTATTTTTCTTCACAACCGAGTTCCACAGAAGGACCGGCGAGCGTTGGCTTGCCGTCGAGCAGTTTAAGGTTGAAGATCGCTTTCCGCAAGCAGTATGCACACGTAGTTTTGATTTCTTCAATACTGTCGGCTAATTCGAAGAGCCGAGCAGCGGCTGGAAATGCGTCGGTACGAAAATCGGCTCGTAGGCCGTAACAAATCACAGGAACACCGTTTGGGGCGTCCCGAGCGATCGCAGAATACGTGACGTGGCGCAACTGTTCAACCGCCTCAACCGAAAGAAACTGTGCTTCGTCAACGAGGATACAGGCTACGCCGTCCAGTGCGGGCAGCGGAATGAGTCCGGTTGCGGGTGCTAGCACATCGGCCGGCATCTCTAAACCAGCCCGCGTTTTTATGTTGTCAATTCCAAAGCGCGTGTCCAGCTCTGGTTTGACGAGCAGCACTTCTTTGCCCTGCTGTTGATAGTTGTGCGCGACGGCAAGAAGATTCAACGTCTTGGCACTTCCCACAGTGCCATAACGAAAGTAAAGCTTAGCCATTTTTAGATGCAGCGGCGGCAAGCGATAAGGCACGACGGACGATGATTCTAACGACTCGTTCGTCAATTGGAATAGTGTGTACGCGCGCCTGGTACGCCAGTATTTCGAACAGCGTGTTGCGGTTTCTATCCCAAGACTCTAACGGCACCAGATCTGCCGCGCGCACGTAAGAAACGAGCTCCGGCCACACCGGGACATCTGTGCGGCCAAAAAGGTACCAGCACACCAAGTTCCAAGTTATTTGTCCGACGCCAGAGTGCGGATTCAGCCGCAGATGTTTAAGGTGTTTGACTGCTCTGCCGCAGCATGAGCACGCAACCGTGTCGCTATCGAGTGGCGTGTTTTGATCTTCAGTCGCGCACGCAAATGTTTGCGGTAACGCTTTCAGTTCAAGATTTTCCGGGCAGATTCGTAATGGCGTATTTTGATCATCGGGCAAAATGCCTGCGTTTAAAACAGTCCCGTTCGGCAACGTAACTGTCACAACTGTAATGTTTGTGTGACACGGCGGGGCCCCGTAAAAACCAAACTGATCAAAGCACGTTCTAAAACCGTTGAACGACGGATCGAACGGATCGGACGGAGAAGAATTACATTTTAAACGGAATTCGACTAAACAGCAGTTTTCGTCGACCGTTGCGCCGCGGCTGATGTCGGCGTTGAATGTGTCTGTTATGTTGCCGCAACCATTTAAATTTGTGTCTTTGATAAATACGTCATTGACATAAAATTTAAACTTGGCGCAGCCGCAACAGTGATTGGCTTCTAGTGTTATTTTTGCGTCACCAAGTTGGTCAGGCCGGCAGCCGCAACAACACGGCGAGTTATTTGGATTCGATAAAACCAAAGACCCGTTGTCAAGCCGCAGAGCGCCGTTTAATGTTGTGAGCGAAGACATGCGCCGGAATCACTACAGGTACTGGAAACCAAAACCTTTGCCTGAATCATTAAAATCGTCACTTGTCCAAAGTTCCGACACCTCCCCGGGGCGTGTAGCAAAAAACTGCGACCACGTTCGTGTGTACAGACTACCCAACACAATCGGGTCCGACATGTCTTCTGCAGCCACGACATCGGTCGACTGTGTGCTTTTGCGATAGCGTAGTTTTATCTGTGCGTTGGCACCTTCTTTTCTGCCCACAACGGCTAGACGCACGCCGCCAAACACCCAGCCGGTAGGGTAACTCACACTAATATTGGATGCGGTGATTGGAAAACTATAATCTGCCGCGGCATCAGAAACGTCAGTCACCATTTGACTCGCGTCACCGTTGTTGTTGTGTAAGTAGAATGGCAAGCCGGCGTTCTCCCAGTCAGGAGTGTTTGAATCAGTCAAATACGTGTTAGCATTGGGCGAGGCAACGCGCGTGTTGTAACCGAGCCAAGTATTAGGATGCGTTCCGGGCGTGTCATTGATGACATAGAAATCATCATATCTACAGGCTACACCGCTAGGATTTGCGTGAAAAACCCAAAAACGCATATTAGAAGCTGACAGTGACGCAGAGTTGGAATTGCCCGGTGTCAGCAAATCGGCGCCATTGAGGCGCACTGAAACGTAACCCAGTGCAGAAAAATAAAACTCAAAATAGAAGTTGGCATCGTTCAAATACGCATTTGCGGCGTATTTATAGCTAGGCGTACCCGAATAACCAATTATATTACAAATAGTGTTGGGTATGTAAAACGAAGCGACAGTCGTTCCGCTTTGCTTAAAAAGCAGAGTAAGTTTGGTTGCGTCAATTGACGTCGGGTCGGGTTCGACGCGTGCGATTTCTATAGTGCACAGTTCGTCGCCGTCGGCATCTAAAGCAGAAAATAGTTTTGTGTCGTAACCATCATGTGAGTAAATCCCTGAATTGTTTCTGCAAAAACCAACGTATACTCCGGCGGTCTGCGTCGCCGGAAATTTTGCGACGGCCTTAGCGGTTGGTGCGTTTGCCGTACCGCCCTCTAAACTTAATGCGTTGCCAGTACGAAAACCGGTATTCGATCCGCCAAACTGTACACTACCGTTTACAGACGTGCTGGGGTTTGTCAGTGTCCAGATTTCACTGTCGTAAAATTCTCGATTAAACCCCTCGAACATTACGAGCCCCATAAATCACCTCTATTGCTTGTAAACGAGTACGTCTACTGTAAGTTGTGTAACGCGTGCTTTGTCAGTATACGGCACGTAGGTTAATGCATCAACCGTGAGTTGTGTGACACGTGCTTTGTCAGTATACGGCACGTAGGTTAATGCATCAGCCGTGAGTTGTGTAACGCGTGCTTTGTCAGTATACGGCACGTAGGTTAATGCATCAGCCGTGAGTTGTGTGACACGTGCTTTGTCAGTATACGGCACATACACCATAGCGTCGGCGGTAAACTGGGTGACGAACGCCCCCGGAAGACGCCTAGGAATTAAAAACCCGATATGGCCACGCATGCCCGCCTCACAAACTAGCTTGTACGTCGCCGGCTAAAACCCACACATCGGCCGCCACCATGATAAGGCTAGCCGCACTATATTGAGTGCGTAACAACAACCCGGGTGTACCATAAACCGCGGTTGTGCCGTTTCCATTAGAAACAGCAGAAATAGTCACGTTGCCCGCACCTATACGAATAATATCAATCGTTGCACCGACGGCGTATTGTGGGTCGTTATACGTCGCCATTGGTTCTACGTAGATTGTAATATCAGAAAAATTGTTGTTGCACAAAAACAGCGTGCCGACATGATTTTGATTTATAGTTGTATTAGCATTAATTGTCGTTATAGTTTGCAGCGTATTAAAACCGCCCATTGGCCCTGTTGGCCCAGACGGGCCGGTAGCACCTGTAATGCCACGCGGGCCGGTGGCACCAGTAGGACCGGTAGGACCCATAACGCCCGTTGCTCCGACACCTGTTGGCCCGGTAGCACCCCGACCACCGGTTGCACCCGTAGGTCCAGCAACACCGGTTTCGCCTGTTGGACCGGTCGGCCCTGATGGGCCGGACGGGCCGCTAACACCGGTTGGCCCGAGCGGGCCTGTTGGCCCAACAGGACCGGTCGGTCCCGTGGCTCCTGTGAAACCTGTGTCGCCTTTAATACCTGTCGCACCGGTCGGTCCCGTGGCTCCAGTCGTTCCAGTGCCGCTTGGCCCGGTTGCACCAGATGACCCCGCTGGCCCAGTAGGCCCAACTCCGCCTGTCGGGCCTGTTGCACCTATTAAACCTGTTGCTCCGGTCGCTCCTGTGATGCCATACGGTCCGGTAGCACCTGTAATGCCACGCGGGCCGGTGGCACCAGTAGGACC
>RGUK01000848.1 GCA_010027825.1 bacterium | reverse complement strand
GTAGAAGTTTCTATTGATGATATTATAAATCATATTCGTACTGAATATAGTTTTAATGAAAATGTAGAAAAAAATATTAAAGAAGGAGTAGAAGAATTATTTAATTCTAATCTTGAATTAGCTAATCAAGTATATGAAGCTTTAGGATTTGAAGTACCTACTACAAAATTACAAGGAAAGAAAAAGAATTTACAAGGAGATATAGTAACTTTTGATGTAGTTGAAGAATTAGCATCAAATGAAAGAAAAGATTTACCTGAATCTATTTTGCTTAAAAAATTATTTCAAAGTAATTATATTCCTAAATTAAAAAATGGAGATATATTATTAGGTAGCCAATATAGAGGGGGAAGTTTTAGTTTAGGTAGTAATTATATTGAAGTAAAAGGAGCTAATAAAGATATAGTTGCTAAAATATTAAATCATGAATTACTACATTCTGTAACTACTAATATAATTAGAAATTATCAAGTGTATGTAGGAGAAATAACTACAGAATCAATAGAAAAAGATGTTAAGTATAAAAAAATAGATTTAACAGAAAAACAAATAAATGCTTTAAATGAATTAGTAAGGTTAAAGAATAAGGTAATAACTTATTATAAAAATAATTCTGACAATATACAAGATAAATATCCAGATTTAGGAAAATCAGATTATTTTATAAGAAATCAATATAGTGAAGCTGATTTAGATGAATTTATTTCTGAAGTTTTTTCTAATAAAAATTTAATAGAAGTATTAAAACAAATACCATCAGAAGGTAAAAAGTCTAATTTATTTAAAGATTTTGTAGATGCTATTGCTAAAATATTAGGTTTTACAAACACTTCTATTTTAGAAGATGTAATAGCATATTCTGAAGAAGCTTTCTTTCAACAACCTCAAATAACTCCACAACAAAAACAACAAGCATTACAGTTATACTCTCAATACTTAGATACTATATTTCCTGATAGTAAAGTTGAAGAAATAGATAATAATTTGTATATTAGTGTTTTAAATGATTTAAAATCTCA
>RGUK01000847.1 GCA_010027825.1 bacterium | reverse complement strand
AGTAAAACATCATTGGTTTAATTCTGTTTTATTATCAACTTGCAATGTTGCCTGTTCTTTGATTTTGACCAACAACGGCCACGCGCCGCTGCTCGTCGGGAGTTGTCCCAATACTTGCAGGATGGCCTGCACTTCTTCGGGGGTAAGGTCTAGTTTCACTTTGCCTCCAATGCGGCGACTTTTGCTGACAATTCCTGCACCGCCTTCACCAGCAGCGCCACCATGTTGCCGTAATGCAGCGCATCCGGTCGGCCTTCCTTGTCGTAGGCCACAAACTCCGTCAGCCCTGCGTCGTGGACTTCTTCGGCAATCAAGCCGCCGAATACGGTGTCTCCATCGTTTTTGGCTTTGTAAGTGACGCTGCGAAGTTTTAGTACGTCAGCAAGGCCATGCGCTGCATCGGCTACGTCCGACTTGTAACGCAACGACGAAGTTGACCGATACAAAGCCCCGTCAGAATTGATAAAACAATTAGCGGCGCTTGCTGTGGTTAAATTGTATGGAGAATTAGTGTGCGTTCCGGTGCCAAACACGCCGTCATTTCTGACAGAAAATAATTGCGTGCCGCCAGAAGTGTCCATATACGTTGCATAAGTTGCAGAGGTTGTTCCGGCCCCAGTAACTCGCAGTCTTGTGACGCTTAAATCTGTGCTTCCAACACCCGTATTCCCAGCAAAGTAGTTATTCGCCGTCCCGTTTGCATAGAAGTTCCAGCGGTTTGAGCCAGAGGCGATGTTGCTGTAGAAGCCGTAGTTGTTGGTGGCGGTGGTAAGGTTACTTTCAGCCACATATCCAAATTGATTTGTGACGGCAGAACCTGCGCCAATCGTTACCCCGTCCACGCGAAAATGCTGTATAGACGTTGCCGTAAAACTTGCGGCTTGGGTGTTTGGCGCGCTGTAAAATCCGTATGCAGTTCCAGTTGTTCCGCTCGGAATTGTTCCTCTTAAAATTGCACCGATTGTGGTTGCGCCAGATGTCGGCAAAGTTCCCGTGATTGTAAATTTGTCCGTCGCACG
>RGUK01000846.1 GCA_010027825.1 bacterium | reverse complement strand
GGCTAGGTGCGTTCCACCAGCATGGGTAGGTTTAACTACTACTACTAATAACTAATAAGGTGGTAATGATGAAGAAGTTTACTGAGTACCGTGCTCATGACTACCGGGTTCCTCGGTCGATGAAAGAGGCTTATGGTCGAGACGTTCCTCTGTTCATTGAGGAGAAACCTGTGTTTGATAAGACTGACGTTATCGTTTCTCTTCTTCTGGTGGGGATTGCAGCGTGCGCCTACATTGTTTGAATGTTTGGGAAGACAACCATTGTGTCCGAGGTGACCGGAAGTTCTGGTTGAACTTTGAGAAGACTGCCGGCTGGTACTCGTTCACGATTCTGGGTTTCTGTTTTATTCTTTTGAAGACACCCGAGAAGGATTGACGATTGTTCTAGCGTACTCTCCGAAGTCACGGTGATACGTAATACATTGAGCGTCACGTTGAGACCTGTATCCGGCGTTGTGTGCCCACAGGTCTGAAGGTTGTAAGACCCGATGGGTTTCGACTGATACACCGGGTAGGTCTTTGAGAGTCTTGTGGTGGATGTGTCCTAGATGTGCATACCTGTGTGTACATTCACCCCACATCGCAGGCTTGTCGGCTGCCATGATTCCTAACATCTGTTCTGTCTTGACTGTGTCCCCGTGGGTTGCGGCAATCATTACTTTGCCGAACTGTTTGAAATAGAACTTGTTGGCTGATGTCTCAACGTAGACTCGAGGTTCGTTTTCGTAAGCGACCTGTAGCCACAGCGAAAGGTCGATTGCGGAATAGTCGTCATGATTCCCGATGATGTTCCAGACAATCACTTTTTCATGCTTATGCAGAGACATCCGAATCATCTCTCGCAGTATCCTGAAACCTACTTTTCTGACCTTCTGGTAACGTCCATCGACATCGAGGTGGTGCCCGCTTCTGAGTGTTCTATTCTGACCATCGTCGGAGTGAAAGTAGTCCCCAAGATTTAGGATGATGGCCTCTGATGCAGCTGGTGACCTTTCAACCAAATCGTCATGCGCCCGGAGG
>RGUK01000845.1 GCA_010027825.1 bacterium | reverse complement strand
TGGGTTAAACAGTACAAATGAGCCGTTTCCGAAAAATTCTACGGCCAAGATTGCAGATGCAATTACGCAATTTGAAAGTGGAAGATTTCAGCCGTCAACAGACCAGACTTCTGATTCAACAACAAAACCACCGACGATTGAGCAGCGGTTAACGCAATTGGCAAAAGAACTGCCTGGTGCCGTCAAAGGAATTGCTAGCGAATTTGCTGAAGAAAATCCAGCGACGACTCGTGCAGTATTTGATGTTGCAGGCGCCGCCACGGGCGCCCAACTTGGCCAGTTGGGACAAGCCGGCGCAGAAGCCTTTGAAGAAAAGACGCGTAGAGATTTAGCGCGACAACGACTTGCACGAATGACTCAACCACAGGCCGCTTCGCCTCCTGCGGCACAGCCTACAGAAACGCCGGGCGCGAAATGGGGCAGGAAGGTCGTAGGTGAGCAGTTCGTAAAGCCTGGCGCTTCAAGCGTCACCGAAGTGGCGGCGGATTATCGTAGGGCCACGCCGCAAGGCAAAATTGCGCAGCGCCTGCCAAAGTCATTTAATATGCCCGGCGCAGGCGAGCCAGGCATGAGCATCGTAGACCGTTTGATTGCGAGGCAACAGGAGGCCGAACAAATGGCCCGGTCGGCGCAAGCTCAACAGCCACGGCCACAATCATACTTTGATCGAATGACACGCGGTGCGATTCAAGGAACACAAGCAGGCGCTAGAACCGCTAATTTGATGGCGCAAGCTTTCCCGCGTGCTACTGGTGCGTTGTCGGGTTTGGGAGCGGCAGAGTTATTTCAAGAAGCATATCGTAGAGGCCAAGAAGGTGACGATCTTGGCAAGTATATTGCCGCTACTGGCGGGGTCGGTGCAACAGCATCGCTAATCCCAACGCTTCCTACCCGAGTTGGTGGTGGCGCCCTTGCGATAACATCACCACTTGTTTTATACATGTACGACAAGCTTCGCGCTAAAAGCCAGCCTACTGATCAGTACCAGCTTGCGCCGCTTGAATATTTTTCTGAATAATC
>RGUK01000844.1 GCA_010027825.1 bacterium | reverse complement strand
CGTGCTCGAAACTTTTAAGCGTCACTGGAGGCTGTTGAAGCAGCCGTATCCTTGGAAAGATCCAAAAGTTATTGCAGAGCGTAAGCGTATCGCCGCACTAGACAAAGCGCGTATCGAATTCAGACTAAGTGGGGGTGTGGAATGAACGACGAGATTGATAACTTAAAAAAGGAGTTTCTTGATAGAAGGCGCAGAAGGCGAAGAGATGATTTTGCTATGGCTGCTATCACAGGAATCTTAGCCGGTAAGTGGGGGCAGATGCCGCAGTACAAACCGGAGGAAGCTTTTGCTGACTTCGCATACAAGATGGCAGACGCAATGATTAAACGGAGCGAGCATGAGTAATATAAAAATAGCTAACGAAGCTAGGAAAATTTACGGTAAAGATATAGATGACATGACGCTCGATGAACTTAAAAAGTTCAGAGCTTGGTTAGCAAGAGAGCCTAAAGCAGAACTTGTGCCTCAACCTGTGTTCATCATGCACGGCATTACATATCTGCCTAGCTACAAAGATAAACATAAATGGATCGGCCCTGGTACGCCCGATAACCGCAGGGAGTACACCACAACAGAACTGCTCGAACCTGGGTCCGTTGCCAAGTTAAGCGTAAAGATGTTGTGGCACAGGTATTGGACAGAAGAGATTAAAGGATGGAGTATGACATGAACGACGTTGTTAACCACCCCAAGCACTATACCTCACACCCTAGCGGTATCGAGTGCATCGAGATCACTGAGCACATGAATTTTTGTGTGGGCAATGCCATTAAATATCTTTGGCGAGCCTCGTTGAAAGGTAAAGAAGTTGAAGATTTAAGAAAGGCAAGATGGTACATAGACCGCGAGATTGCACGGATATTGAATGATAAGGAGATGAATCGTGAGACGTAAAAAGCCTAACGAATTTTATTTAAGTTCTGAAAAAATACCTGCCCTTGAAAAAGAAAAAACTTTTAAGGTGTATGTACGCAACCCACTTGGCATCAATCTAAGAGAGTTTTGTTTTGTATTTGTAGA
>RGUK01000843.1 GCA_010027825.1 bacterium | reverse complement strand
TCTTCTCGCATGACAGCCACCACCTCCTCGATCCGCTCTGGCTTGCTGCATTCGTCTGGCCCCCAGGCGTCCATCTCGGCTGCCTTGGCGCGGCATGAGCAGGTTGGCGTGGGCTCGATGCCGAGGCGTTTTAGGAGCCCGGAAAGCTCTGTGCCTGGGCCGCGCGAGACTGTACCTGACGGTGGCTGAAGCCTAGATGCTCTTGGGTAAAACTCACTGTCTACATCAACAGTCCACTCGTCGCCGGCTTGCGAGACGACGCATGGCATGACCTCTTCAAGCGTGTAGCCGCGCTGGGCGCAGCGGGCAGCAAGGTGATCGCGGTGGCAAGTAATCATGGGAGCGGATTTGCGTCGCTTATTTCTTCGGTTAGTTCGGCGTATATGCGACCACCGTCCCCGTCATTGCAACACCAATCCCGGCCAGGAAACTCGTATGAAAGAGATTTTTTTGTTTATGGGTCTGGACAGGAGATGACGGTGCCGACAGCATACCCGTTTGCTGCGTACCACCTAACGCTTTCCACAACAATGCACCTGTCGCAGCAATCGCAAGCTCGCTCGACAATAAAATAACCGTCGTCGGGTCGAAAATCTCCTGGTAGGTAACAGCAGTCAAGGTCGTAAATTCCTAGCCGCTTGAAATATCTGTTTGAATCATCAAAAGCCCTAAAGCCTCCGTTTGAAAAAAGCATTTACTGGCACTCCGCGGCAATCAGATACCACTTGTTGCCGTCCTTCGACATCGCGCAGTTGCGCGACCCGCTGGCCGTCGTACCGACGGCACCGAAGTTGTTGATGACGCTGATCGTTCCGGTCGGCGAGAGGGAAAAAGTAATGCTCTTTGTCTCCCCCTTCGTCCACCGGCCAGTAAACGTCCCTGTCCTGAACGTGATCGGCGGCGGCGACACGACGTACCAAGCCGTTCCAGTGCCGTTGGTGTCCTTCCCTTTGACAACGGCCAGCCCCGGCGCGCCGGCACTACTGCGTCCGTCAAATGATTCGTAGTCGCCGACAGCGT
>RGUK01000842.1 GCA_010027825.1 bacterium | reverse complement strand
TCCGCCGCGGTTGCCCTATCATACCCTATCGGCGTTTCAGGTCAATAGCCTTTCGCCAAAAATCTTTTTTAGGGCTATGTCTTTTGTTGTCTCGTCAACATTTGCAAAAGCCTTTTCAAGCGTGCCAATCAGTTGAGGGAGAGCCAGTAGCTTCCCACTGGATTCGTCTCGCAAATCGGCTATTGATAGCCCAACGCTTTGCAATGCTGCCGTGGCTTCGTCTGATGGCCCTTTCAACCGTTGCAGCATGGTTTTAAGGCTTGTGCCTGCGTCAGATCCGACAACGCCCTTGTTGGCAAGAATTGCCAACGCTGCTGCCGTATCTTCAATGCTCTGGTTTGAACTGGCAGCCACCGCAGAAACTTGCGAAAAAGCTTGCGAAATTTCTGGGATGCTTGTGGCGCTTGCGTCGGCTGCGGCGCTCAATGCGTTGGCTGCCGTGTCGGCACCAACGCCAAAAGCGTTCATGGCTTTTGACAACACAACAGCGGCGTCTCCGGCAGCCATTTCCGCCACCTGCGCAAATTGAGCAGCGGTGGTTCCCGCGCCGGAAAGAACTTGATCAAGAGTCAATCCGCCCTTAACAAGTTCTTTCAAAGAGTCCGCAGCCTCGGTAGGCCCGATGGACAGCGCTTTTGACATTGCCATGGACGCGGCCTTGACCTTGTCCATTTCTGCGGCGGTCATGTTTGTCGACGCTTGGATATTGAGCAGCGTCGATTGGTAGGCCGCGCCTTCGCGCACAGCCGCCGCAAACGGGGCGAGCGTTCCCACGCCAATCGCCGTGGCCCTGGCACCGGCACCGGCTACAGCCCGGCCCATGCTGCCGAGCGCCTTGTTGACCCGGTTGAGCGCGCCAAAGAATTTGCGCGGGTCTGCCCCGATCTCAACGTATGCACTGCCCGCCCTTACTGCTCCAGCACTCATGCGAATTTAGCCCAATCCTTGCCGAACAGCCGCTCCAGATCCTCGGGCGTCGCTTCCTTCGGCTTGGGTTTACTCCTCTTCGCAAACGGGTTG
>RGUK01000841.1 GCA_010027825.1 bacterium | reverse complement strand
GGCGCATTTAGGCTACAGACCTTACTTAAAACCACTAGGGTACAATCATCACTTTTTACTTTGTCTCAAACAGTCTCTGGCAATATGTTTGCTGAGCTGGTCAAAGCACAATTAACAGCACAGGATAATACAGGTAATTTTCAGCCAATAAATTGCACTAACGGCGGGAACCTGAAAGTTTCCGTGGAGGAAATAAACGCTATTATAGGCACAGCCACATTAACTAACGTAGCTGCTAGTGCTTCAAGTGTTCAGTTATTAGCTGCAAATGCTAACCGTAAGATGGCAGTGTTTGTAAATGATAGTGACAAAAACGCCTATATCAAATTTGGAACAACAGCTAGCACAACTAGTTTTTCGTATTTGCTAACCCCAGGGCAGACTTTAGAATTGCCTAAACCAACTTACACTGGGAGAATAGATTGTATATGGGGAGCTAGTGTAACGGGTGCTATGAGGATTACGGAGCTTTAATGCCTATTTATTCGTCTACTAATCTCATTGATGGCGACAAAACCGACATTACTGTCAGTAATAACGGCGCGACGTGGACGATTGACGCCAACGCAGTTACGACGGCCAAGATCGGTGACGACCAAGTTACTTATGCCAAGATGCAAAACGTCAGTGCGGCAAGCCGGTTGCTTGGTCGAGGATCTGCGAGTGGATCCCTCGATGTTCAAGAGATCACCGTAGGCGGTGGAATCGAGTTCACGTCTAGCACCGGCATCCAGACAACAGCGCTCACCGGCGATGTCACAAAGACGGCAGGCGGCACATCGACCACAATCGCTAATGACGCAGTTACGACGGCCAAGGTGGCAGACGCTGCCATCACACCGGCCAAGTTGAGCAGCGTTGCGCAGGTGCTAAATTTTAAAAATTTATTGATTAATGGTAGCTTTGCAGTCAACCAGCGAAATGCCGCAACTGTTGCCAATGATGTATACCATTTTGATCGATGGTATGCTTTGATGCCGTCTGCAACCATCATCCCAACTCTTCAAACGAATACAGCTA
>RGUK01000840.1 GCA_010027825.1 bacterium | reverse complement strand
TGACTGGTCCGCGTCAAGCTGCCCACGATCCACCGACAAAAGCCGCTCGTTGCGGCTCATAATCAACCGAGCGCCCCGCGCCACTAGCTGCGCATTGTGTTCGCTGGCCTCCGCATCAGTCAGCACGCGCAGACGGTCGCGGTCAATGGTTACCGTAATGTCCGACCGATGCGCGTGAATCAATCCCTGCAGCTTCATTAGCTGCAAATCCCAGTCGTTGCTGGTTTCGTAACGCTGCGCGAATACGGCCTCCAGCGTCTCAATTTCTAGTAGCTGGCCCTTGTCCAGCGCTGAAAAGTCTAATGGATATTGCATTTTGCTCCTTTGTTGTTCCCTGCGATACTACCCGTGCCTTGCCGCGCCTAGCCCTGCCCCGCCGTGGCGTGCCGCGCCCTGCCCCGCTTGTGCCCCTCGCTGAAGGCCACCAGCGGGACTGGCGTCCCGTACTGCGATACTACCCTTGCCTAGCCTCGCCATGCCTATCCTAGCCTCGCCCTGCCGCGCCAGACCACGCCACGCGGAGCCCTGGCACGCCGCGCCTTGCCATCATTTAACGACCGAGCTAAACCGCCCAAAGCGCGGCCGCCAGTCGCCAATCCCTTTGATACTGCCAGCCCGCGCTAGCGCGTCTTCAACGTCGCGCCGCGTCACAATCTCTGGCAGATACTGAATCTCAATCTCAACCGACCACGCGTCAAACCGTGGCCGCGTCCGCATAATCTTGCTCGTGCCGATTTTGGCCGGCCGAGTGTACTGATAGCGCGGATCCAAAAAACATCGCTGCGTCGTCGCAGCCTTCCCGTCGACGCGCAGTTGAAACATGCCGTCGCAAAAAACCCCGGCCTTGAATGCCGCCACCTCTTTCCGGCCAGCGCTCTGAACTAAGCACCGCGTCAGCATCTCACCATCAATGCAGATCGGCGAATCGTTCTCAAGCACGACCTTGTTTCCGTCGCGCCGAAAAATAATTGGCTCGGTCGTATAAAGACCGCCAAGCCATTCAACCGCCGCCAGCGCGTC
>RGUK01000839.1 GCA_010027825.1 bacterium | reverse complement strand
AACGGCGGCCTCGTTATGGAAGACGGTAACCGCATACAAGCCAACATGATTGGGCAGTCTACGGATAACGCAGGCGTACCTATGATGGCGTCTGGCGGCGCAGTTCGTAGCAAGAACATTAGACAATTTGATGCCGGTGGTATGGTGTCAGCACAAAGAACAGCGCAGACACCCTATGAAATTTGGGATAGGGCTACAAATACATTTGCATATACAGATGCCCCAGGCTTTGAGCGATGGATGAACGGCCTGCCGCTAGAACCTATCAATCGCGTGCCTGGGAGCCCTGTTTATATGGGTCCGGCTGACCAAGGTAATTACAACATTGGCGCTTCTAGTTTTGACGATACGCTTGCCCCTCCTCTATTACGTCAGTTAGATGAAGAAAGCTCTTATGAGATTTTGCGTGCGCCAAAAGAACTGCAACAAGAATACATACAACAAAATCAAAACTTTATTAATGAAAACACGGCATTTTATGAAGACGGAAGCATCGACCCATACACCACTATAGAAAACATAAGGCGTTTAGATCCTGGGTTTTTTAGTGAGGTCGGCATTGATGCTGGAAATATGTCGCAAAGGCTGCGGGATTTGCGAGACACCGGTTCTAGTGTATTTGAAACCGGTATTTTCACGGCAGAAGGATATATCAGCCCCCAAGAACTCAGGACAATCGCCGATAATCCTCAAGCGGTTGGTTTTGCACAAACATTGCAAGACATGCTTTCTGAACAAGTTCCTGTGCCAAATGGCTTTGTTAATGATGTCGGTATTAATACTGGGCAAGCCACCATGCCTACTGGCGTAGGTATTACATACGGAAGCGGTCAGAGCGACACGAATATAGAGGACATTTATCCCCAGGAAGATTGGGAAAAAGAACTAAAGCGTTCGGTTTTTGGCCAAAGGAATAATAACTTCCTTGGCTACGCTAAAGGCGGTCTTGTGCGCATGCAGGTAGGTGGCGCATCCCCGAAGTTAAAAAGGAGCGTAGAGGAGGCCACCGATTTCCTGATG
>RGUK01000085.1 GCA_010027825.1 bacterium | reverse complement strand
GGAAGCCATGGCCTGCGGGCTGCCTATTGTCACCACGAGCCCTACCCGCACTCATGACGTAATCACGCCAGGCACAAATGGCTTGCTAGTAACAGAACGATCGCCCGAGCACTATGCAGCAGCATTACACCAACTGCAGGCATCGCCAGGATTGCGCTACCGACTTGGTAAAGCCGCTCGCCAAGATGCTGAAAAACATCACAGCATCGAAACATTCATCGCTTCCGTCAATGCTGCCTACGAGAGATTGAACAATTCAAATAGAAAATAAATTAACCAGGCAAAACAAATAGCATTCCTCCCTGAAATGCGCCTCGAGCACCCTCTTGGGCCAGCCAAAAACATTCAAAAAGCTGTTGCATTTTCAAAGGTGAGGAAGTATGATTAATCCATGAGTTGAGCAAGTTAACCTCAACCAAAACCTTGATAACCTCCATTTCCCCTGTCCGTGACGTTCGTCTGGATGGGGGTTTTTCATTTGTATGAACGATAAAACCTATTACACCATAGTCGTCGCTTATGACGGCACCGATTTTCATGGCTGGCAGATTCAGCCAACAGATTGCTCCATCACCAGCGCCTTGCAGGAGGCATGGTTTTCCATGATGAAAACACCCATCAACCTGTTGGGAGCTTCACGCACTGACGCGGGGGTGCACGCGCTTGGCCAGGTTGCGCGCTTTGCGGCAGCCTTGCCCTCAACGGTAGACCTGGAGCAGCTACGTCACGCGTGGAATGCTCGCCTGCCGCGGGGGATTTTTATCAGATCACTTGTCCCCTCCGATCCAGGCTTTCATCCCTGCGTTAATGTCAAACAAAAAACCTATTACTACACCCTTTTTCTGAAAAAACCTCTACCGTTTGTTGAACGTTTTGGATGGTACTACCAGTTCATGCCCCAGGTTAATCTTGCTACCTTTGCCCAAGCCTTGCAGTGTTATGTTGGCACTCACGACTTTGGCTCATTCTGCAAGGTCGATAGTGACAACCCAAAGGATACGGTTAGAACAATTGATGCTATCAAGCTCAAGCACTTCCCCCGGTGGGGCGCACTCATTGTTGAAATTAAAGGACCCTCCTTTGTGCGCTTTCAAATTAGGCGCATGATTGGCTATGCACTAGACCTTGCTCGACGCCCGCATCTTGGCGTAGACTACCTGCAGGAACTATTGAAAAACCCAAATCCACAGCAAACCCTGATCAAGGCCGACGCCAAGGGTCTTTGCTTGCGGCGAATTATCTACCACCATGATCCCAAATCAACAGCTGAGTGAGCTGATTAAACGTGCCCTTACCGGAGCCCTTCTGGTGATCAGCTTTGGCGGCGCCTACCTTCATTCTTCCTTTCTTTTTATTTGCGCATTGCTGGTGCTCTATGTGATTACCATGTGCTACGAATGGCCACGCTTGGTGGATCTTCATAGACCCTCTCGGATGCTTTTCAGCCTGCTGTATCCAACACTTCCTTTTGCCACCCTCATGTGGCTAACGCATCACTACTACCACATTGATTTTTACCTGCCTCTGCTCCCATTCTTGATTGCCTGGGGTGCAGATACGAGCGGGTACATAATCGGTAAGCTGATGGGACGCCACAAAATGTGCCCTACCATCAGTCCTGGCAAATCATGGGAAGGTTTTGGTGGCAGCTTTGCAGCCACCCTTGCCCTTTGCTGGTTCATACTGCCTCGCATCATTCTCTTCAGCCACGCTGCATTTGCTACAAACAAAGTGCTGCTGACAGTATTCGCTCTAGCAATGACCACGGTTTCCTTCCTAGGCGGATTCTTTTTGTCCCTACTCAAGCGCAAGGAAGGGCTAAAGGATGCTGGGACGCTGCTACCTGGACACGGTGGCGTACTTGATCGCTTTGACGGGGTACTGTTTGTTGGCTTAGCAATACTACTATTGACGTTGTGGTAGATCGTCCTGCAGCCTGCAGCGTACACCCATCCAATTCTTTACAGGAAAGCAATGGCGTACTAGAATGGCCGGCGTTCATTAGTCCGACCATCAAATTTGCGGGGACCCGTATGAAACGCTTTCTGGTTGCTATTGTGGCTACTCTCTATTTCTTAGGTAATAGTGCGCAAGCAGCTGATGTGCTTGCTGCAAGGACTGCGGTACCCGAAATGGGTGCTGTTTTGTTAGAATTACAAGCCTTACACAAAGAGATTTTGGCAAACCAAAGTGAGAGACCCAACAAAGCAACTGTTGCGACCTGGATGTCACGCTGGCAAAATGCCTGTGAGAGCTTGTTAAAAGAAGAATTGCGGTGCGATGACCTTGATCTATGCAAAGAACGCATGACGGAGTTGCTCGAAAGCCTAACCCCGAAACCTACTCAAGGGTCATCCATGCTGCCAGAATCACCTAAACCTGTCCACACAACGTCTGATGAACGCTTAGCAGAAACTCTTCTCACGCTTAGGAATGCAACCACCAGCTGTGACCAACATAATCAACCACTTGCAGCGCCTTCACGAAGAGGGGGTAAAGACTTTACCGTCAAAGACGTATTGAAAGCCGCGTTGGCCTTGATCCCTCTCATGGGGACTGATTTGCATGAGCGTGATTATCCTGCATCCTAAAAAGCCTTAGCCTGAGTGTAAGCGATGATAAGTAAAAACTGCTTCGCGCTAACAGCTATATTTTCTTTTCTATTGCTTCCGTGGTTAACACTCAGCGCGGCGAGCACGCATACCGAAGAAAATAGTCAACTGCAAAGCGCTACATACACCTTGCAATCTATCGCTACCTGGCTGAAGGTGAGCGCGTGTCCCTTTGATCAAAGCCCGATCGGTGATCCCGCTAACGAGGTTTTTTATACGACCGGTCAACTGGCCAGTTGGAGCACTGCCGTCGACCAGATCCTCTGTGTGGAAACGGCTTCTGAAAGCCCCCTACCCCAGCGCCTTGCTCAGTTGATGAAGAGCTTGACCGCTGTCAGTTGCGACCTGCTCAAAACTAAGCGGCCTGATCTGTGGAAGGTGCGCCGGTGGGAAATCCTGCTTGCTTCGCGCGAAAGCATCAAACTCACCTTGGCCGCTAGCGCGCTTGCAATCATAGAGGTTTTCCCTGTAGTCATTGTCCCTTCTAAACCTGTGTACTGCAGCGATGCTATACACCGTGCACTGAATGCAGCTATTGATAGGACCAATGCTCAGACCAAGCGTCTCTACGCATTTGTCACAGCAGATCGAGGCGCCGCTTGAGCTTGCGCATTGCATAGATCCCAAAAAGGCCCGTGTATACGGCTAGAAGTCCTAAGACCAGCCAAAAATTAAGATACTTCTCTCCACCCAGTACCGCACTGCGCACCCCTTCACACATGTAGGTAAGGGGGTTAAGGAGCGTAATGTAGGCTTTGAACCCAAACACCTCATACGCCATGGCAAACGAAAACCAATAGCAACCCAAGAGCTGTGAGGGCGTGTAAACGCGCCGCCAGACGCTCATGAAATGGCGGCTGTTAGGAATCCACGAAGCAAGCCACAGCGCAAAAAAGCCGTAAAACATGGCTGAAAGGAGCATGATCAGCATAAATTTGATCGTCGAAAAGTGGGAAAGATCCATGCGATCTCCCAGCAGGAGCTTGCCGATTGGTATCAGCGGCACCGACACTACGGTGGCATGCACCGCAAAGGAGCACACACGCTGCACTAGAATAAGCCAGTAGCGCGAGGCAGGCAGAATCACCAAAAAATCGATGCTCCGCAGACCGCAAAAATCATTGACTAAATCTTCCGCAAGGCTTACGGAAAGATAGAAAAAAGTTGTTGCTAGCGCGCCGATGAGCAGAAAACTACCATAGGCGCGATCCATGCCAAACGATGGCAACACTAAGCCGAACGTGATTGCGTTGGCAAGCGGCCAGGTGATAGCATTGATCAAATCGCCAAAAAATTCTCGCCGAATAATAATCAAGTCACGACGCAGTAATTCAATAAATATGCGTACATTTTCTACGAATGCGGATGTTGGCTTATGCATTTTTGTCCCCCCTACGAAAAAATCTGCATACTTAAGCTTACTATGGTATGCTGGCGGAGAAAAGTGTGTTGAAGAATACGTTCCATTTGCCTTGTTGCCAACCATGAACTTTGTTGTTGCTTTCACGGTCGTCATTTCCTGGGCCTTCTGTGCGCCAGTATACACTGCTGCGCGCATCAAAACTATCATGATCGATCCTGCTGGTCATGCAAAACAGCCAGGAAGACAGCTGCATCACGGTTACGAACGAGCAGAAACATTTAAGTGTGCTCAGGCGCTCAAACGCAACCTCGAGCAGCATGATGACATCCGCGTTCTGCTCACGCGCGCACCGGGAGAAGAAATTGTTCCGCTACAGAATGCTTCTTTTGCTAATCGCAGCAACGCAGCGCTCTTTATCTCGCTCCAATTTTACAAAGAGACCAGCGAAAAGCCGCGCGTCACTCTTTATTATATGATGATCGACAGCATACTGGATAATGCAAAACAACCCAAAGAAACACCCTGCTTTGTTTCGATTGACCAAGCACATCGCCACTTTGTCGGGCAAAGTAAGCAGTATGGCGCTACCATACTTCATCAGCTCTCTTCTTTGCAGAGTTGGTTGATAGGACCAAAGGTAATTGGTTTACCACTCATAAACTTGCACGGCATAGCCGCGCCAGCACTGTGTGTCGAAGTTGGCCTCCACCGCGACGACCAATGGCAAGACCTCATTGAACCCTTATCAAAAGGAATTCTCGCTTGCTTCGGGTAAAAGCACGTGGTATCTAGTTAGTGCAATAATCATCTTGTTCTTATCGTTTTTAATCTTTTAATCTAAAGAAGGATTTTTTCGATGAACATCCGCCACGCCCCCTGTCTTTCCCTTTTGTTTGCTTTTATCACGGCCCTCCCAACACTGCATGCTGCTGATGATGCATCTCCACTCCTCCCCAAGGACAACACAGCAGCCCTTGTTGCGCAAGCAAACAGGCTGCTGGATGCGCTCTCTGCAAATAGTACGCCGCCTCTTCTGACCCAAGCATTCAATCAATATTTAGATGCCTTGGAAGTCTTTACAGCAACAACCACAAAGCCTATTGCAGTGGATGTTGAACTAAGAGAAACGGCTAAGCTTATGGGCAAAGCAAGAGCAATATTTAATAGAATCTATGATGAGCCACAATGCGAGAAAATAACTCAAGATACGGACAGCATGGAACGTATCCAGGCTGTTATGCAGCAAACACTTGACAGATCAACAGAAGGCGAAAGAGCGATTGTTGCCCTGGCCGAAAAACACGCAGCCTTCCTGGCCCTAAATGCAGCAATCTTTGCACTCATGATAGATGCCTTTTACAAAGCCTCTGGCGGAATAAATACCAGGAGCTTTAAAGACAATTTTACTGAGGAACAGTTCGCACTGTTTGCTCGCGCATTCAAGCTGTCGGTGAATTTAGATAACCGCAGTCTACTAGGAGCCGTGCTAAGAGCTGTTTATCAATACTTGCGAAATTCCGCTTCCCGTTGCTCTATTCAATGATCCCTTTAGGCCCGTTCAATAAAGGCGCTGCTTGAGTGGTGGTGCAGCGCCTTATCTTATTTACCAAGTACATCTATTGATGCTTGGCCCGGTCAACCCAAGAATCTTGCAGTTGCTATCAACTGGGTAGAATGCTATCATCCTGCTCGTTTTTAAACCGCACTCATTTATGAAAGGATTGTTGTGATAAAAATCATGCATGTGAAGCGATTACCTCTTTTCCTTGCCCTCATCCTGGCCGCACCTGCCCTCCATGCCGCTGATGACGCACGCACAACGGGCCTTGAAGAAGCCTTTGCAGGCCTTGCGGTGGACGCTGAAGAAGAGGCTGAAGTAATCACTCCTGAAATGGCGCTCAACAACCTCTTGAATAGCACCCGCGTCCTGCTTGCCACTGTTGATCATGATGCTGAAACGACGCTTGCTGACCTAAGAAGCTCATTCACGGCATGGCGCAATGCTCTGCAGAAGTTTGCAGCGCTTAAGCAACTTCCTGCGATAAACCGCGATCAATCGCTTGAGCTTCTGGACACAGCCAAAGAGCTGATGAGCTCTGTTGATACAGACTCTTTTTTAGAAGACGAAGCAACTTACCTGAGTGAGCGCGCGATAAACCCCCTTGAAAGGGAAAGAAATGCTTTCCCCCTTCTGATCCAAGCAACGCGGGTCGTCGCATGGGATGCCTTAACAAAAGCGTCTCAAGAGGAGGCTGTTGTGAAACTGCTACAAACTGCTGACGACCCCTACCTGAACCTGGTGGAGCGTCTGGAGAGACCGATAACCGCCGTGCCAGTTGTTATAATGCCGATGCCAGATGGAACAATGCACGTAGTAACGCTGGAGTTTTAGGACTACCCTATTCAGCAAAATTTCCTCAAAAAGGATTTCCCCATGAACACAAAAC
>RGUK01000838.1 GCA_010027825.1 bacterium | reverse complement strand
AGCTCAGCCAGCATGCTTCAAGGTGATCGATCGCTTCTTGGTTGAGGTAGAAAAGGGCCGCATTTGAATCGATTCCGAACTCGTACTCGAGGTAGGCATATTTGCATGCCAGCATCACATACTTGTTGAAGCTGAGTCCCGTTTCCTTCATGGAATGTATCTAGCATTTACCTATTAAATCCCTTGGTTTGATGTGAGAAAATTTTCATTTGGCACTATGTTAGTGTGAGTGTGTTGGGAACCAACTCGCTCTTTAAACAAAAACATGTGGAGCCGTTGACAGACAAGATGTCAGAGTCAAGGCGTTGAACCATGGAACTTGTCGCTTTTGGTGATGAGTAGTTCACGTGAGGCTCGTGGTGCAATATGTTGCCCGTTTGAAGTCTCTTTTTCATAACCCTTTATCACAGACTTGATGAACTTAAGTCTGTGATAAAGGGTTCTCACATACTCATTGCATCGCTCCGCCGAAGTCAGTAGATCGGTCTGTCGCAAGAAAGAGTCTCCGTCGGTCAGATTCATTGTGTTGGCTTCTTCCTCCAAGGAAGAGCCCGCTTCGGAGATCAACCGCATGGCATTAGCGAGTTTTTGGATTGCATTTTCAAGGTTGCTCATTTTTATTCATCCGTTTGAGTCCGTAAATTTATTTCTCCGTCAATTTTCTTCAAAATATTAAACCATTTCCTCTTTCTTTTTCTTCTCACCCATCCAGTCGCACACTGCGGACTCGCTCACTTCACGACCGTAGGCCTTGTAGAGGTAGGTCAGTCGGGCGTTCAGTTTGCTCCGACGGGCGTTGACCTGATACATCGGCAGTTCACCGTCGCATGACAAATTTTCGGGCGAGAGATCCATGTGGGTGATGTAGATCGCCTCAAGAATGAGGTTGTCCACATGGGCGAAGGGGTTGTAGGGGACGGGCTGATCCGCAATGGACTTCGCTTGGGCGAAGGCCTTGAAGGCGGGGTTGTTGGGTTGGGCGAAGGACTGCATGGCCACGGCAGTCTCCGTCACCGCGTC
>RGUK01000837.1 GCA_010027825.1 bacterium | reverse complement strand
CTGCCTTGTACTTTTTCTCGACTTTCACTTTCATTCTTCAGTTACCTTCTTTGCCGTTTTGCTCGTGTGTGCGATTGAACATGTCCGCGGCATTCCACTCTCTGAATTGCATTTTCCCTGGATCCCACAACATCTCAACTTCACAACGTTGACCGTCTCTGTTCTTCAACATCCTGACCGCCATCTGTTTGTTCTTGTACATCTGTTCGTCCTGATGCAGGCCAAACACCAAGTCGGAATCCTGGCCTATTGAACGAGAGTATGATATGTTCTTCAGCTCTGCGCCTTCATCTGCCGAATTGATGTTAGTCTGCGCAACGCCTATTATGGGTACTTTCAATTGTCTTGCTATAGCCTTCAAGTTCTTTGTTAGATACGTTACACTCTCCCACATGGAACCGCCTACCTTACTCGGCGTTTCCATCAGGGTGACGTAGTCTACCGCTATTATGTGCGGCTTGTACCTAACCGCTTCGGCGTATACTCTGTCGACTGTTATCTTGCCTTCGTCTATGACGATTATGTCGTTCTTGGCGTTGGCCGCCAATTCCGCCTGTTTTTCCCAGGCCTTCAGACCTTTGTCATCCAGACTGTGTGCCTTGATGTCGTGATACAATATGGCCTCTTCTGCTTTCTTTTGGTGATTTGTCGCCATCACGTCCCACTTACGATAGAGCGCGTCGGCCTCCATCTCAAGACTCACCATCATACAATCTCTACCTTGCAGATACGCGTTGAACAAAACGTACTGTGTCAACGTAGATTTGCCTGTGCCTTGCCAGCCCACTATAGACACGTATTCGTGCGGTTGTATCCCGAGCGTAAGGTTATCGAAAGGTGTTATGCCCATCGCTATGCCGGGCGTCACGCCAGTCTTCTTACGCTCTTTCCACATGTCTAACCTGGAACGCATGTTACTGAATTTCGCCACATCACCTGTTGGTATTACGTTCGACAAAGACCTGCTCGCTTCTAGAAAATGTTCCTCTATGTTCACGAGTTGATCAGGGTCATCGACTG
>RGUK01000836.1 GCA_010027825.1 bacterium | reverse complement strand
TGATACATACATTAAAAAGCTTCCAGAAATGACTGCCGTTGAAAACAAGATGCGGATGCAGTATATGCCACAGCAACGGCAACTCGAAAGGCAGTTGTCCGCCCTAGACCAGTTGGCTGCCGTGCAGTCGGGTCTTGAGGCAGAGCGCACTTACGGCCCGCAGCGCAGCCTTGAAACTCTGCGCCGTTCATACGAGTTATCCCCACAGGGCTACGCCCTTCAGCGCGGGCTTGGCTCGCAGTTGACCCGTCAGTTTGCCCAGCTTTACGGCAGAAGCCCGTATGAGTCGGTTGAGCCGCAGGTGGCTTTTGGCCCGCAGTCAGCACCCGCAACTTTCTACGGCACGATTGGCACGAATATAGCCAAGCCAAAATTGGAGGCTTGATATGGCAAATAGAGAAGCTTTCCCAACAAGATATTCAGTAAGTCCAGATGGAACAATCCAAACACTTAACATTGGTCCGCTTAAGGGTCCCGGTGAAAAACTGATTTACAACAGGTTTGCCCCAGATTATCCATACACAAATCTATCTGAAGCTGAAACCCAATCGAAAATTGTTAAATTACAATTAAATGTTAATAAAATTCAAGATGAGTATGAGCAACGCTTGGCTGATGTCACAAGTCGCGAAGGAACATACAATACCCTAGCCGAGCAGATCCGTGCTTTGGGGGGAACTGGAACTGCGGCCAACCAAGTTTCCCAGCCGCAGGCAATCAATCAATCCTTGGCTTCCCTTGGTTCCGACCGCAACTTCGGTGCATCCGATCTTTCCACGCGCCTCAACTTTCAGGTTTCCGACGAGGATATCCTTGCCGACTACAACAACACCAAACTCAACCGCCTGAACCAACTTGTCAACCAAGGCAACGCCCAGATCGCTGGCATCACCGAACGGCTTAACACCGCCCAGAACCTTCTTAACTCGCTGCCGTCTGGCGACCCGCGCCGCACATCCAGCGAGGTTGTGGTCAACCAGCTCAAGTCCGATTTGGCCAGCGTTCAGTCCGGCGTTGTCG
>RGUK01000835.1 GCA_010027825.1 bacterium | reverse complement strand
CGTCTACTGCAGTCATTTAAAAAAACCCTGCACCTGCATGTACGTTTTCAACCCTCAGGCTCCCGTCAATCCGAACCATGCATCGCTTGCTAAGGCTCATGGGGCGATTGAAGAAACTTATCGTGGCCCAGGCGAGCGCTTGCAGGCGCTTCATATCAAGAACAAAGCGGCGTTAGCAACCACAGGTAAAGCGCTTTATCTGGTCCCCGAGGGCGCATCGGACGTACTGGGAGCACTCGGCTTTGTTAACGCCGTAGGCGAGGTCGCCTCTCAACTTGCTGAGCGGGGGGAGCCTTTTCCTGATGTGGTCTACTTGCTCACGGGCACTGGGGGCTCAGCAGCAGGCTTTTTGGCAGGTCTTGATGTTTTTGGGGTAAAGACCCAGCCTATACTGGTTGCATTGACGCCCGATGCCTACCCCGGCCAGCAGCAAGGGCGCATAACCGCGTTGTATGCCATGGTGATGGAATACGTGTCGCTCTTGGAGCCATCGATCACTAAGCGTAATGAGCCGGTGAACGCTCCTGCATATGACCATGGGTTTAACCAAAGCAGCAATGCCAGTCTGCAGGAAATAACCAGCACCACACAACAGCTGCTGCTCAACCAAGCTAGTTACCACCTGGACGCTTCCTTCGGAGCACGGTTGTGGGGAGCCTTTTTATTGGACGCCACGCATGGTAAGCTTGCCCACAAACACGTCATGATCTGGAACACTAGTCCGCTCTAGTATTTGTCAGGAGACACCCATGAAAACGTTATTCCATGGACTGCTGCTAGTTTTATCCGTGAACACCTCGTTTGGCGCCTCGTTCTTCAGAGCTTACCCTTTATTGCAAGAGGTTGTACCTCATGTGTCATTGTGTGAAGGTTTGCCAACACCTATCACCCGGTTAACAGACCTTGAAAAGATCTTGGGGATGGAGGAGCCCTCTGGCCGGTTGTTCATCAAAGATGATAGTAAAACCTCGGCGCATTTTGGTGGCAATAAACCACGCAAGTTAGAATTTCTCTTAGCCC
>RGUK01000834.1 GCA_010027825.1 bacterium | reverse complement strand
CGGCCAAATTAGACTTTCTGCGCAGAGAGCGTAGAATCCGAACTGCAGTACCACACCACTGAATATCCAGTGACCATTTAACAGTGTTAAAAAGGAACCAAGCCATGCAAACCAATCAAGCCGAAACCCAAGCCGTCGAGCAGACGGCAATTGTCGCCATCCTGTCGGGCCTTATGGCTGGACAGGCCAAGCTCGAAGCGGCACAAGCCGCCGCCGCTGAAATTTCCGACGCCGCGAAGGATGGTTGGAAAGCGGCTGGCCAGTACTACGCGAACCGTTACGGTTCGCTCGACGCGATGTTGTCCGAGACTGGACAAGGCGAAGTGAAGGCAGACATCGTCGCCGCGTTACCCGCCGATATCAAAGCGGCACGCGCCAAGCGTGAAGCTGGCCAGCTTCTCACTACAAAACAAATTGCAGAGTCGAAAATGCCCGAACTCAAGCGACGCGAAGCGTTGCGTGAACTAGAAAAGGCGAACGCCTACATGGGCTATCAGACGATTTATTTCAAGCGGCTTTGCGAGTACGCGTTCCCGAGCGTGAAGACTGACTTAGCCAAGTTCGTCGAGTCTGTCGAGACGGCTTTCAAGCGGCTTGAGAAAATCAGTAAGGCTATCCCGTCGGGACTCACGCCGGATGACATCAGTATGATGAAAGCCGCACTGCAGAAGGTTGGCGCGAAGGTTGGCGCTAAGACCGACGCTAAAGCTTCCTCGAAGTAATCATCACCCATCGAGCCCCTGCTACGGCAGGGGCTTTTTTGCGTCCACGCTTTGCGTGGTTTTTCTTTTTAACGCTGTTAAATTTTGCGTCTCGGAACTGGCATCGGAATGGCACAGGCTCATGCGGCTGGCTCACGCTTGACATTGCTCCGCTTTACAAATTTGTCAAGTGTTTGTGTCAAGTCAATGGTGCAATGCAACAAAAATGGCAATGTTACAACTTTTTGCGACATTGAAGAATGGCTTAACCACGCGGGTTTGAGCACCCTTAATGATACTTTGCTGCAGACCATGTTAC
>RGUK01000833.1 GCA_010027825.1 bacterium | reverse complement strand
CAGGAAGCTGGGCTGACTATGGCAGACGTGCAGATCACAGGCGCACCCGCTGCCTCTACTCAACCCGTGGCCGTCACGCCACCGGCCGCACCGTTGCCAGAAGATACAACCGTTCAGCCCCAGCTTGAGGAAGCGATTGAGCCAGTGCAGGCATCAGTTCCTACCACGGAAACATTTACAATGCGTGACGAGCCAGATTTTAACCTTACCCCAAAAGAGATGAATATGGTTGTTAAGGCAATCGGCATCGGGGCAAAGCCGAAAACAAAAAAGAAAAAGTAGTTGATTAAGCCCGCTGGGTAGGAGCAGGCTTGGCGCATGGAAGGCGTAGGAGGTTTTATATATTGCTTGCTTGCTGTAGCAGCTTTTTTTCTGCTGGTACTTCTTTTGCTTTTGCCCGTGTTCGTTTTCCAAATCTCAAACTCATCCCTACGCAGCGAGGCACTACTGAAAAAGGCCGTAGCTGAACTAGAAAAGATTAACGCACACCTAACTCCGCCACCTCCGCAGGAGTAATTTGACACGCTATGCGCGGGCATGGCTCAAAAACAATTTAAGGGAATTTCCGTTATCACCGCTGGCCCTGCTTTGGGTCACGGGATGGTCATCGACGCAGACACGCTGGAACAAGTCGTCCAGGCTGGTAACGATCTAGGTCAGGTTAAGGTACTCTCTGACCACAGCTCTAGCGTTTCTAACATCATCGGATACCTAGAAAACTTTACCTTAGACGGGGGCCGCGTCCGTGCGGATCTCACCTTGTTTGAAAGCCACGAAGGCTTTGCCTATTTCAGCGAACTAATTGGCACACTTCCTGGGCAGATCGGATTCTCCATCAGCTTCAGTGGCGTGCCCAGGATTGCAGAGGACGGCACCCAACTGGCTGACGTTAGTACGCTCTATTCTGTCGATCTCGTGACTACCCCAGCGGCTAATCCGACAGGCGTTTATTCTGCACGGGTTGACACACGCAAATCGCTTAATATGGATACAACCGTAAAAGAATCAGCGCCGGTTATCGAAGCCGC
>RGUK01000832.1 GCA_010027825.1 bacterium | reverse complement strand
GCGATCGCCAAGGACGGCACGGCGTGGTATCTGATTGACGTGCCTTTTGAGACGGCGACGGCTGTGTTTGTAGGCGCGACCACCACAGGAATTGTCGTTTCGTCAACGCAATCCACAAGCCGCGTGACTGACGTGACGCTGTCGGCCACGCTCAACACGTCCAACTGCACCATCTCGATCGGCAAGACGCTTGTGACGGCATCTACAATTTTCGTGACTGGAACAGCCACCAGCGTCTTTGTGCAGTCCACGTTTACGGCCACGTTCCTTCGGTTCAAGGTGTAGGGATGGCGTGTTGCTGTGCGGTTGACTGCAAAAATTGTTGCAATCTTGGGTGTTCTGAATCCTCGCAGTATTACGGAACATCGTGCGCGAATTTGCTGCCAGTAGGCAATCTAAACATAAGCATTCCAGTGACGTTTTCTCATCCTTTCGGTTTCGCGAGGACAATAAATTTTGCGCTTCAGCATACCTTTGTGTACCCATTGCTGGTGTCGCAATGTCCGGTTGTTTGGGGTATTGGGAACACTCAACTGTTTACGAGCGGGCTAATTTCAGAGGTAGTGACTGACTATCCGAACATAGACGGACCGACAACGCTCGACGCTGCATTGCTAGTAACTTTTACATCACAAGTGCGAATAGGATACACAAATCAACTTTGCACATTGGATTTTTCCGTGCTTGTTTCTCAGTTGATACTCACGTTTTCTGCAAGCCATCAACGAATTGGGGCCTATGAAGGAGGAATCGCACAGTTAGGTTTTGGCGGGATTTTGATGCAAAACTTACGGCAGTTGTCTTGCGCAACTGATGCAGAAGGCATGTCGCTGACGCGTACAGAATTTACAGTAACGAGTTTTCTGCGAAATGGCTATGGCAATGTGAATTGGTCGTATTCAATTGCACCAAGCGCTAGCCTATCGCTTACTTTAAACAGCTTTTCTGGGCTTCCGTGATCTCTTGTCACAAATCTCATTTTGAATCCCGCTGCCAAGAGCGCGGCTACGCGCTCGAAGAAGTGATGCCATGCGTCGTCTCGCA
>RGUK01000831.1 GCA_010027825.1 bacterium | reverse complement strand
ACGGTCAACCTGGTCACTCAGCTCGGTACCGAGAAGTACAAGAAAGGCAGGTACACCACCATCAGCGGCACAACGTACATAATCATCGAGCAGGAAGCATCCACGGCATACCCTGCATTGCCATCAGTGGCGGCATCGTATGCATTCACGGCACTGACACCCATCACAGGTACAGTGCAAGCATATCTGTCTGAACCTCTCACAGCATCCACCTATACCGACAGCCTGACCACCACCACATCCATCACGGGCATACCTGTGGTGGGGTCAGTAAATCCGGGCGAATGTGTGGTTGATGAGACAGCGCAGCGGATATGGTTTGATGCAGATCTAAACTTTGGCGAAATCATTAAAGTGTTTCAAAAATGAGATATAAACTACTTAGCGCGTTAGTGTTGATTTCCTGCGCAGTACATGGCCAACAGGTTAACCCGGTGCCTGATTATGTATTTGCCAACCGCATGAGTGTGGGCAGGAACGCAGTCACGGACACCCTTGCTTACTTTTCGATAGGTCCACGATACGGTGCCATCAGGGGCTTCATGCCTCCGATGGTTGTTGACACGGCATTACAAAAGAACAAGTATCTGTATTGGGATTCAGTTAGAGTCCAATGGTCCGACTTTGCAGGTTCAAGCGGTGCGTACATCTTCGCAACAGACACCGCCTCAATGCTCTCACCATACATCCGCGCAGCAGGATATGGCCTAACGAAAAGTAGCCAATCTTTACTCGTTGACACGGCTGCAATGGCAACGCGAGCACGGGTAAAAAAACAAATCGACAGCATTGCTTCAATCGAGCTATCAATATCGGATACCTCGTCCATGCTCTCGCCATACACGCGCGGCAGCGGCACGACGAACTATCTGCCGAAGTTCACAGGCACGCGGACGTTTGGTAACTCGCAGATATTTGATAACGGAACCAATGTTGGAATAGGTACGACAAGTCCAACAAGAAAATTCCATGTAGTAGGAGATGTAAATATAAACGGACATACGGCTGGACGTGGCGCAGGAGACATATCGAGTAATGTCACGTTC